>NZ_SZXN01000080.1:80995-86575 GCF_005281195.1 Citrobacter sp. wls613 | reverse complement strand
GCGGCAGGTGCGGCTGCCGGTGCTTTGGCTTCCGCTTTCGCTGCCGGAGCTTTAGCCAGATGTTTTTCAACATCTTCACGAGTGATGCGGCCGCCGACGCCGGTACCATTAATGGCGCTGGCTTCGAGGTTATGCTCACCCAGCAGGCGACGAATCGCCGGGCTCAGGGCATCGTTATTCTGCTCGGAGAGCGAGGCCTGCTGGCGCTGCGCCGGAGTAGAATCTTTTTCTTCAGACTTGGCGCTGGTCTCTTTCCCGGCGCTGTTACCTTCACGCAGGCGACCGAGGATCTGGCGAGACGTGACGGTTGTCCCTTCATCTTCCAGAACCGCATCAAGAATACCGTCCGCTGATGCCGGTACTTCCAGTACCACTTTGTCAGTTTCGATTTCTACCAGCACTTCATCGCGCTTAACGCTATCGCCCGGTTTTTTATGCCAGGTCGCTACGGTTGCGTCAGCCACAGATTCAGGCAGGTCGGGAACAAGAATATCTACGCTACTCATTATTTATCCTTTATTTAATCGACGTTCAGCGCGTCATTTACCAGATCTTGTTGCTGCTTCTGGTGAACAGACATATATCCTACTGCCGGTGAGGCAGAGGCCGGGCGACCTGCGTAACGCAGAGCAGACCCAAATGGAATCACTTCACGGAAATGATGCTGGCTGCAGTACCATGCGCCCTGGTTGAGCGGCTCTTCCTGGCACCAGACAAAATCATGTACGTGAGCGTACTGTTTCAACACGTCCTGCATCGCTTTATGCGGGAACGGATAAAGCTGTTCGATGCGCACAATGGCAACATCTTTCTGACCATTCTTGCGGCGTTGCTCCAGCAGGTCGTAATAAACCTTACCAGAACACATTACAACGCGCTTCACGCCTTTCGGATCCAGTTCATCAATCTCGCCAATGGCTGGCAGGAACGCACCGTTAGCCAGTTCGTCCAGCGTGGACACCGCCAGCGGATGACGCAGCAATGACTTCGGTGACATCACCACCAGTGGACGGCGCATACCGCGCAGCGCCTGACGACGCAGCATGTGGTACACCTGAGCCGGGGTAGACGGGACGCAAACCTGCATGTTCTGCTCGGCGCAGAGTTGCAGATAACGTTCCAGACGCGCGGAGGAGTGCTCCGGACCCTGACCTTCATAGCCGTGCGGCAGCAGCATCACCAGACCACACATGCGGCCCCATTTCTGCTCGCCAGAGGAGATGAACTGGTCGATAACCACCTGTGCGCCGTTGGCGAAGTCGCCAAACTGTGCTTCCCAGATGGTCAGCGTGCGCGGCTCAGCCGTGGCGTAGCCGTATTCAAATGCCAGCACCGCTTCTTCAGACAGAACGGAGTCCCATACGCGGAACGTGCCCTGACCGTTATGCACGTGCTGCAATGGGGTGTAGGTTGAACCGTTCGCCTGGTTGTGGATCACCGCATGGCGGTGGAAGAAGGTCCCGCGACCGGAGTCTTCACCCGACAGACGAACCGGAATGCCTTCGTCTACCAGCGTGGCGTAGGCCAGATTCTCAGCGCCACCCCAATCGAACAGCTTCTCGCCGGCAGCCATTGACTGACGGTCACCGTAAATCTTGGCGACGCGCGACTGCATTTCAACCGCTTCAGGTACGGTACTGATGCGTTTTGCCAGTTCCTGCAAACGCTTCATTTCAACCTTGCTCGGGTAGTTCTCATCCCAATCGTGGTTGAGGTACGGTGACCAGGTGAAGGAGTGCATATTCATTGGACGCCACTCTTTCACCACGCATTCACCCGCATCTAACGCATCACGATACAGGTTGACCATTTCGGTCGCGTCTTCCAGCGTAACAACTTTATCGGTTTCCAGTTTGTCAGCGTAGATTTTGCGCGGCGTCGGGTGTTTTTTGATTTTCTGATACATCAGCGGCTGGGTTGCGCTCGGCTCGTCGGCTTCGTTATGGCCGTGACGGCGGTAGCACACCAGATCAATGAACACATCGCGTTTAAAGGTATTACGGAAATCCAGCGCCAGACGCGTCACGAAAGCGACCGCTTCCGGGTCATCCGCATTGACGTGGAAAATCGGCGCCATCACCATCTTACCAATGTCGGTGCAATACGGCGTGGAACGCGCATCCAGTGGGTTAGAGGTGGTGAATCCGACCTGGTTGTTGATAACGATACGAACGGTGCCGCCGACTTCGTAGCCGCGCGCTTTCGACATGTTCAGGGTTTCCTGAACCACGCCCTGCCCGGTTACCGCTGCGTCACCGTGAATGGTGATCGGCAGAACTTTATTGCTGCTCGGCTCATCCAGTCTGTCCAGACGCGCACGAACGGAACCGATAACCACCGGGCTGACGATTTCCAGGTGCGACGGGTTAAACGCCAGCGCCAGGTGAACCAGACCGCCTTCGGTTTCGATATCCGATGAGAAGCCCATGTGGTACTTCACGTCACCGGTACCGAGGTGTTCTTTATGTTTGCCCGCAAATTCGTCGAACAGTTCTTGTGGACGTTTACCCAGCACGTTCACCAGCACGTTCAAACGACCACGGTGCGCCATGCCCAGAACCACTTCACGCGTGCCGCTGTTGCCGGCATGGCGAATCATCTCTTTGAGCATCGGAATTAACGCATCACCACCTTCCAGCGAGAAGCGTTTAGCACCCGGGAACTTGGCCCCCAGGTAGCGCTCCAGACCTTCTGCTGCAGTCAGTTCACTGAGGAAACGTTTTTTCTCTTCGCCACTGAACGCCGCGCGACCGGATTCGATACGCTGTTGAAGCCAGCGTTTCTCTTCGGTGCTGGTGATGTGCATGTACTCGGCGCCAATCGGGCCGCAGTAAGTTTGCTTCAGTGCTTCCAGTAACTCGCCCAGCTTCATCGTATCTTTGCCACCGGCAAAAGAACCGACGTTAAAGCTTTCCTGAAGATCGGCTTCGGTCAGATCGTGGAAAGACGGATCCAGATCGGCCACGTTTTCTTGCTGCCACAGTCCCAGCGGATCGAGATTCGCATGCTGATGGCCGCGGAAACGGTATGCGTTGATGAGCTGCAGGACTTTAACCTGCTTCACATTGGCATCAGGGTCGGAAATAGAAGAAGAGTAACGTGGGGTAGCCAACGCCTGACGACGGAAATAATCACGCGTTTTTGAATGGAGTTGATCCGGTTTGACTCCGGTACCAGGTAACTGCTGGAACGTCGAACGCCAGTTAGCATCTACCGAGTCAGGGTCGGTTAAGAAGTCTTCATAGAGCTGTTCTATCCAACTCTGGTTCGAACCAGAGAGGTAAGAAGAGTCCAACCAGGCTTTCAAAGCGCTGTTCTGCATCGTGATCCCTTAAGCATCTTTTCTGCTTATTTAATACTCTAAATAGTTCACGTTTCAGGAAGGCGGCAAGCTTGCGAATCCCTGGGAGCTTACAGCCAGTAAGTGACCGGGGTGAGCAAGTGCAGCCAACGCACATGCAACCTGAACTATGACGAGTATTTCGCCGTGGATACTACCACGCATACGCGTATGCGTGCCGGGGTTCACTTGCGAGCTCTTTTTGTTTGGCTCGCGAAGGAACCTTTAAAAACTGTCAGAGATAAGAGGCAGTTTTTAGAGGTTTCCTGCATTAACGATTTGCCTGATGGCGCTTCACTTATCAGGCCTACGGGATTGTACCTGTAGGCCGGATAAGACGTTTACGTCGCCATCCGGCAACAACGACTTATGCACTACGCTTCAGCAGCATCGACTTAATATGGCCGATAGCGCGCGTCGGGTTCAGCCCCTTAGGACATACACTGACGCAGTTCATGATGCTATGGCAGCGGAATACGCTGAAAGCGTCACTTAAACCTTCCAGGCGACTGTCGGTCTCGGTGTCGCGACTGTCAATCAGGAAGCGGTACGCAGCCAGCAGACCCGCCGGGCCAACAAACTTGTCCGGATTCCACCAGAATGACGGGCAGGACGTTGAGCAGCATGCACATAAAATACATTCATACAGCCCATCGAGCTTCTCACGCTGCTCAGGCATTTGTAAATGCTCACGAGCCGGTGGATTTTTCCCATTATTCAACAAGTAAGGTTTAATCTTCTCATACTGTGCGTAGAATTGCCCCATGTCTACCACCAAATCGCGCACCACCGGTAAACCCGGCAACGGGCGGATGACAATTTTTTTGCCCGGCTGATTCAGCGCAGAAATAGGTGTGATACAGGCCAGACCATTTTTGCCGTTCATGTTCAGGCCGTCGGAGCCACAAACGCCTTCACGGCAAGAGCGACGGAACGACAGTGACGGGTCTTTTTCCTTCAGCTGCATCAACGCATCCAGCAGCATCATGTCGCGACCTTCTTCCGCTTCCAGGGTGTAATCCTGCATATGCGGAGCATCGTCTACGTCCGGGTTATAACGATAAACTGAAAACTCGAGTTTCATTGTCCTGTCTCCGCATTAATAAGTACGAATCTTCGGCGGGAATGCCGGGCGCAGTTTCGGTTCCATGTTGACCTGACGTCGTGTCATGGATTCCGATTCTGGCAGGTACAGGGAATGGCACAGCCAGTTTTCATCGTCACGTTCCGGGAAGTCGAAGCGGCTATGCGCGCCACGGCTTTCGGTACGGAAGTTCGCAGACACCGCCGTGGCGTATGCAGTTTCCATCAGGTTATCCAGCTCCAGACACTCAACGCGCTGGGTGTTGAACTCGCTGGAGGTATCATCCAGACGGGCATTTTTCAGGCGCTCACGAATCACCTTCAGCTCTTCAAGACCCTTCGCCATCGCGTCACCTTCACGGAATACCGAGAAGTTATGCTGCATACATTCTTGCAGCGCTTTACGGATGACCACCGGATCTTCGCCGTCACGGTTGCCGTTCCAGCGGTTCAGTCGTTCCAGAGAAGCATCAATCTCGTCTTCTGTTGCATCGCGAAGGTCACCCTGCTCGGCGATAGATTCCTGCAGATGCAGACCCACCGCACGACCGAACACCACCAGATCCAGCAGCGAGTTGCCGCCCAGACGGTTGGCGCCGTGAACCGATACGCAGGCGATTTCGCCCACCGCAAACAGCCCAGGAATCACTACGTCTTCGCCCTGCTCGTTCACGGTCAGCGCCTGACCGGTCACTTTGGTCGGCACGCCGCCCATCATGTAGTGGCAGGTTGGGATAACCGGGATAGGTTCTTTCACCGGGTCAACGTGAGCAAAGGTACGGGAGAGTTCAAGGATGCCCGGCAGACGGGACTCAAGAACCTCTTTACCCAGATGGTCGAGTTTCAGCTTGGCGTGTGGGCCCCATGGACCGTCACAGCCACGACCTTCACGGATTTCGATCATGATAGAACGCGCCACCACGTCACGACCCGCCAGGTCTTTCGCATTCGGGGCATAACGCTCCATAAAGCGCTCACCGTGTTTGTTCAGCAGGTAACCGCCTTCACCACGGCAACCTTCAGTGACCAGAACCCCTGCCCCGGCGATACCGGTTGGGTGGAACTGCCACATTTCCATATCCTGCACCGGTACACCGGCACGGATTGCCATGCCAACGCCGTCACCGGTATTGATATGCGCGTTGGTGGTAGACTGG
>NZ_SZXN01000080.1:70752-80964 GCF_005281195.1 Citrobacter sp. wls613 | reverse complement strand
AAATACGGCCTGCGCCGCCGGTCGCCAGCACGGTGGCGCGGGCTTTGAAGTAAACCACTTCACCGGTTTCGATACACAGCGCGGTACAACCGACCACTGCGCCATCGGCATTTTTGACCAGATCCAGCGCGTACCACTCAGAGAAAATGGTGGTATGGTTTTTCAGGTTCTGCTGATACAGCGTGTGCAACAGCGCATGACCGGTACGGTCAGCTGCTGCTGCAGTACGTGCCGCCTGCTCGCCGCCGAAGTTTTTCGACTGGCCACCAAACGGACGTTGATAGATAGTGCCATCGTCAAGACGCGAGAACGGCAGGCCCATATGGTCCAGTTCCAGAATCGCTTCCGGGCCGGTCTTACACATATATTCAATCGCGTCCTGGTCACCAATGTAATCCGACCCTTTAACGGTGTCGTACATGTGCCATTCCCAGTTATCTTCATGGGTATTACCGAGCGCAACGGTGATGCCACCCTGCGCGGAAACGGTATGGGAACGGGTTGGGAACACTTTGGAGAGCAGCGCACAGGTCTGGCCGCTCTGGGAAATTTGCAGCGCCGCGCGCATACCTGCGCCACCGGCACCAATCACAACAGCATCAAATTCTCTGACTGGCAGTTTCATTACACACCCCACACCACAACGAATCCATAAATGACGTAAACCACCAGTGCAACGACAATCGCCAGTTGCAGAATCAGGCGCACGGCCAGTGGTTTAACGTAGTCGGTCAACACCTGCCACATGCCAATCCAGGCATGAATCAAGATAGAAAACAGTGCCAGCAGGGTGAAGACTTTGGTGAATGCCGATGAGAAGAAACCGGTCCAGATTTCCCAGGTCAGCGTGCCACTGGTGGCGAAGAAGCCGACCATATAGATGATGTATAACGTCAGAACGATAGCGGTAGCACGGACCAGAATGAAGTCATGTACGCCGTTGCGTCCTAATGCGGAGGCGTTGCTTACCATACGAGGACTCCTGCGAGAAGTGAAAGCACGACAATGATAACAAAAGAAATTTTGGCAGAACGTGTCCCTGCTTCGAGGGTTTCTTCGATGTAGCCAAAATCCATCAACAGATGGCGAATGCCCATGACGGCGTGGTAGGCCAGCGCTATCAGAATTCCCCACAGAATTAACTCCACAAAGAAGTTATTCATAATGGAAGACGCCGCGAGGAAACCTTCAGGGGAGGAAAGGCTGGTACCCAATAACCACAACAGTATCCCGACCGCCACGAAGGTGATCACTCCAGATACGCGATGGAGAATGGACGCTATCGCCGTGATTGGGAACCGAATCGTTTGCAGATCCAGATTGACAGGTCTTTGTTTTTTCACATTTCTTATCATGAATAACGCCCACATGCTGTTCTTATTATTCCCTTTAGACTTCGGGTACAGAAGATGAAGACTCCTGTTGCCTGAAAGACGACGGGATTTCCTTCCTCCGGTCTGCGTGCGGGTCAGACAGCGTCCTTACTATAACTACGCGTCATATAAAACACTGCTTCCAGTTGCTAAAACGACACGTTACAACGCTGGTTGGCTCGGGATTGCAGGGTATTCCGGAGACCTGGCGGCAGTATAGGACGTTCACAAAATCATTACAATTAACCTACATATAGTTTGTCGGGTTTTATCCCGAACAGTGACATAGGTCACGATAACAACATTATTTTAATTTTTAATCATCTGATTTGACAATCATTAAACAAACTTGTTACAAACGACACCAGAAAAAGCATATAATGCGTAAAAGTTATGGGGTCACTCTTTCACCGATGAGTAAGTTATGTAACAGTGTGGAAAGGTTGACCAATGAATTCAGGACAGTTATTAGTGTAGACAGGTTTAATAATTCGGATTGCTAAGTTGTTGATTTGTTGCTAATTCACCATGAGTTAACTGATTTACCTGCAAGCGCCCATTGCTCTGTACCCTGGTTTTCTCCTCTTCGCAGAGCGGCGAGCCGAATAACAAAGTGGTAACGGTTAATTGATGAGTTGAAACAGATCTCACCTGAGTAGTCTTAAGCAATAAGGCGCTAAGGAGACCGTAAATGGCTGATACTAAAGCAAAACTCACTCTAAACGGTGATACTGCTATCGAACTGGATGTGCTAAAAGGCACGCTCGGTCAGGACGTTATTGATATTCGTAGCCTTGGCTCAAAAGGCATGTTTACTTTTGACCCAGGTTTCACCTCTACCGCATCCTGCGAATCCAAAATTACGTTCATCGACGGTGACGAAGGTATTTTGCTGCATCGCGGCTTCCCGATTGACCAGTTGGCAACCGAATCTAACTATCTGGAAGTGTGTTATATCCTGCTGTACGGTGAAAAACCGACGCAGGAAGAGTACGACGAGTTCAAAACCACGGTCACTCGCCATACCATGATCCACGAGCAGATCACCCGTCTGTTCCACGGTTTCCGCCGCGACTCCCACCCGATGGCCGTGATGTGCGGTGTCACCGGGGCGCTGGCTGCGTTCTACCACGATTCTCTGGACGTGAATAATCCGCGCCATCGTGAAATTGCCGCCTTCCGTCTGCTGTCCAAAATGCCGACCATGGCCGCAATGTGTTACAAATACTCCATCGGCCAGCCGTTTGTTTACCCGCGCAATGACCTGTCTTACGCCGGTAACTTCCTGAACATGATGTTCTCCACGCCGTGCGAAAAATACGAAGTGAATCCGATTCTGGAACGCGCAATGGACCGTATTCTGATCCTGCACGCCGACCACGAACAGAACGCCTCAACCTCTACCGTACGTACCGCGGGCTCTTCTGGCGCTAACCCGTTTGCCTGTATCGCTGCCGGTATTGCTTCCCTGTGGGGACCGGCACACGGCGGCGCAAACGAAGCCGCACTGAAGATGCTGGAAGAAATCAGCTCGGTTAAACACATTCCTGAATTTGTGCGCCGCGCGAAAGACAAAAATGACTCTTTCCGCCTGATGGGCTTTGGTCACCGTGTTTATAAAAACTATGACCCACGCGCCACCGTGATGCGTGAAACCTGCCATGAAGTGCTAAAAGAACTGGGCACTAAAGATGATCTGCTGGAAGTGGCGATGGAGCTTGAGCACATCGCGCTGAACGACCCGTACTTCATCGAGAAGAAACTGTACCCGAACGTCGACTTCTACTCCGGTATCATTCTGAAAGCGATGGGCATTCCGTCTTCCATGTTCACCGTGATCTTTGCCATGGCGCGTACCGTTGGTTGGATTGCTCACTGGAACGAAATGCACACCGACGGCATGAAAATCGCCCGTCCTCGTCAGCTGTACACCGGCTACGACAAGCGTGATTTTAAGGCTGATATTAAGCGCTAATTCTCTGCCGGATGGCGCTATCGCTTATCCGGCCTACGTTTTTATTTCCGTAGGCCGGATAATCCGCATCTTGCTATGCCCGGCACATTCTTTCTTTTTCTTGACTCCCGTTGTTTTCATCCAGCTTTCTCTATGATTTACTGAGTGTTACTTAATGATACTCAGGAGCATGGGATGCCTGTTTTGCAGTGGGCCGCATTGTTTGTGCTGTCATTACTTCTTTCCCTGCTCTTTTTGTTTATCCATCTCCCGGGACCGCTACTGCTCGGTTCAATGATCGTTGGCATATTGTTCAGTTTGCGTGGCATTGCCCTGCCCCCGCCTCGCTGTACCTTTCTTGCTGCGCAGGCCATTCTCGGCTGCATGATTGCGCAAAACCTCACCGGCTCCATTTTTACAACGCTGGCGGCACACTGGCCGATGGTGATTGCCATCCTGCTGGCGACCCTTATCTCCAGCACCGCAATAGGCTGGCTGTTGGTTCGCTACAGTAAGCTGCCGGGCAATACCGGCGCGTGGGGATCTTCACCTGGCGGCGCGGCGGCAATGGTTGCTATGGCCCAGGAATATGGCGCCGATATCCGTCTGGTGGCGTTTATGCAGTATCTGCGGGTGCTATTGGTGGTTGGCGCTGCGGCACTGGTCACCCGACTGGTAATGGGCGATCGGGCGCAAGCGGTCAGCGAGCAAATGGTCTGGTTTCCGCCGCTGAGCAGCAATTTGTTCAGCACCCTGTTGCTGGCCGTGGTGGCTGGTACTGCCGGACGCTTACTGCGTATACCTTCAGGCGTGATGCTGCTGCCGATGCTGGCTGGCGCGCTGCTGAACGCAGGCGGCGTGATGGTGATTGAACTGCCGGAATGGCTGCTGGCGGTAGCCTATATGGCCATCGGTTGGCAAATTGGTCTCGGTTTTGACAAGCAGATCTTTTTTATGGCGCTGCGCCCGTTGCCACAGATCCTGTTGTCCATTTTTTCACTGATGGCGATTTGCGCCGCTATGGCCTGGGGACTGGCGCATTACATGCAGATAGATTTTCTCACTGCCTATCTGGCGACCAGCCCAGGCGGAGTGGACTCCGTCGCGGTAATTGCCGCAGGGAGCCACGCCGATATGGCGCTGATCATGGCGATGCAAACCCTGCGGCTGTTCAGCATTTTGCTCACTGGGCCGGCCATCGCCCGCTTTATCTCGGCACATGCGCCGCGAAAACCGCCGTCTTAACGCGGGGCGTTAATCCGGGTGCCCAATCTCCGTCACGGTCGTTCCGGATTTATCCACGGTAAACATAAACTCGGTCATACCACCCGGAAAATTCTGCGTAATATGCAGATTGTTTTTGCCTTTCCAGACATATTCCACGAGATCCGTATCCCCAAGATTTTCTATTTTACGATCCTTACCTGGGGTCAACGTGGGTGTCAGGTTTTGACGGTCCGACCGTGCTTTTCTCAGTGCCTGATACGTTTCTTCCAGCGTCATGGCAGGATAAAAACAACGAGTCTGGGCTCCGTGTTCATAAATATATTCCATATCCCGCGGCCCGGACTCACATTGAGGGGCTACCGATTCAGCAGCACTGGCCGACGCGGCAAAGAAACCGGCTGTTGCGATAAGTAAGGCGGTACAAAAAAAACGATTAACATCCATATTCCACTCCTGCTCATCACCTTGAGAGATTCAGGTGATCTTATTCGACATATCCCTCTGCATCACCGGGACCGCGTCATGTTATGTTATTTCTGACAACCCGGACACCAGTAAAATGGTCTTGACGACAGCATCGTTTTTTCAATAATCCCACCGCATCGCTCGCAGGCTTCACCGTCGCGGTGAAAGACTTTAAAGCGAAACAGCGCCCCGTGATGCTTATTCTCATCAGCCAGTCCACGAGTGTTATAGGATAAACGCGGAATATCGAGCAGCGCCTGCGCCAGCGCGTCCAACTGTTGTTCGCTCAGCTGCGACGCTTTATGTTGACCCGTCAGCCCAACCTGCCAGAGGATCTCTACCCGCAGGTAGTTACCTAATCCCGCAAGAAACGCCTGATCCAGCAGCAAGCCGGAAAACTGCCGGTTGCGAAAACGCGATGACAGCAGACGTGTTTTGACTTCAGCGGGCGTTAAGTGCAGATCCAGCACGTCCGGTCCCACCCGCTGCAGGAAGGGGTGGGTAGTGAGCTGTTCTGGCGTCAGCATTTCGATATCCGACGCGCTATAGAGCAGGATAGTTTTATCGGCGGTTTGCAGCCTGACGCGCAGCACCCGGGTAGTCTCCGGGATATTCCCCGTATCCACTACCCGCCAGACGCCGTACAGTTGATTATGGCTATATAACGTCAGACCATTGGAAAAGTGGGTGAGTAAGGCTTTACCCCGCGTTTCGAGCTGGGTAATACGCTGCCCAATCAGTTGAGATTGATACGGTTTTAACTGCTCAAAGGCAAACCAGACATCCGTCAACGGTTTGCTTTTGACTGCCGCCTCCAGGGTATCCGCCGCGCGGCGGATCTCCGGGCCTTCAGGCATAATACTGTCCTTTGTTAATGTGTTGCACCGCCCGTCACGGCGATATCGCGCTCCACCTGTAACGCCGTGACGATGGCAATTTCCAGCGCACGACGCACCGTATCACTCGCCATACTTGGCGCACCGGGATGGGCTGCGGCCTGCTGTGGAAGATAAGGGATATGAATGAATCCCCCCTTCACCGTCGGCGTATCTCGCAGTTTGTGCAGCAGCCCATACATCACGTGGTTACAGACGAAGGTACCTGCGGTTTGCGAAACCGATGCCGGAATACCAGCGCTGCGCATGGCCGCCACCATGGCTTTGATCGGCAGTGTGCTGAACCACGCCGCCGGGCCATCGGCCACAATCGGTTCATCTACCGGTTGCTGGCCACGGTTATCCGCAATACGCGCATCGTCCACGTTGATGGCAACGCGTTCAACGGTGATGTCTGTACGACCTCCGGCCTGACCGACCGCCAGCACCAGCGACGGTGACAGCGTATCAATCGCACTATTGAGCACTGCCAGAGATTCGCCAAATACGCACGGCAGTTGGCGCGCCACGACGCGGCATCCAGCGATGATAGCATTGTCGAGCCCCGAGACCACTTCCCAGGAAGGGTTAACTGTCTCGCCGCCAAAGGGTTCAAATCCGGTGATTAATACCGTTTTCATCCTTCCTCCTTACAGGAACATCAGGAAATACATCAGGAACACATTCACCAGCAACAGCAGGATGCCGGTCGGCACCTGCGCTTTAATCACCGCGTTTTTATCCGGCAGCTCCAGCAGCGCCGCTGGCACGATGTTAAAGTTTGCCGCCATCGGCGTCATCAGCGTTCCGCAATACCCGGAGAACATACCAATTGCCGCCATCACCGCCGGATTGCCACCGTGCTGCAAGACGAGAATTGGAATCCCAATCCCGGCGGTCACAATCGGGAAGGCGGCGAAAGCGTTACCCATAATCATGGTCAGCAACGCCATACCGATGGTATATACCGCTACCGCAATAAAGCGGCTGTCCACCGCCAGATATTCCTGCGTCAGATACGAAATGCCGCTGCCGACGCCCGCCGCCGTAAACAGCAGTCCGAGCGTGGCAAGAATTTGCGGCAGAATGAACGCCCAGCCGATGGAGTCCAGCAGACGACGCGCTTCCTGAATCGGCTGATGTGCCCGCTCATGGGTCATTTTAACCGCCATTGCCAGACCAATCAGCGAACCGGCGGTCATTGAAAACAGCGTCACCAGCGTGGCGTGATTCCCCGGCCCAAACAGCGCATTCTGTAAACCCGGAATATGATTGAACATCAGCACGCCGACAACAGTGACCACCGGGATCGCCAGCGCCGGGAAAAACAGCCGGTTGCCCAGTCGACTGGCGCTTTCTTCACGCTGTTGTTGCGTACGTTGATGGTAGCTGCCGAGCTTCACGCCGCCAAAACCGGCGATCAGCGCCAGTACGACCACCGCGATACCCACCGCGATATGCACCGTACGTTTATCGCCAAACAGTGAATAGGTCCAGTCACCCAGCAAAAACAGTAGACCATACACGCCCCAGAACAGACCGGTGGTTAAACGCCGGGGGTTCGCTTTGTCCTGCCAGGACATCACGGCCACAATCAACAAGACCGAACCCGCCAACCAGTAGAGATAGCTTTGCTGAAAATTCATTTCGCTTCTCCTTTCGCTGCGGCATTCGCTTTCGCGACTTCTCGTTGCAGATAGCTATCCAGCCGCCACAAGCGCGCACCGTGGATCAGGAAGGCACAAATCGCCGTTGGGATCCCCCACAGGGCAATGTGCAACGGCTCGGTCTGGATCCCGCCGGACTCCAGCATAAAGTTGTGCATGAAGATGATTGCCCCAAAGGCAACAAAGATATCTTCGCCGAAAAACAGCCCAACGTTATCGGTCGCCGCTGACATCGCACGCAGGCGATAGCGTACAGAGCCTGGCAGTTCACCGTGATTTTTCTCAGCGGCCCCTTCTGCCATCGGCGCCAGCAGCGGACGCACCATTTGCGGATGCCCCCCCAGACTGGTTAGTCCCAGCGCGGCGGTCGCTTCACGAATAAACAGATAGACAATCAGCAAACGGCCGCTGGTGGCGCTACGGATTTTCGCGATCCACGCCTGGGCGCGTTCTTTCAGGCCATGGCGCTCCAGCAGGCCGATGACCGCCAGTGGAATCAATAAGATAAACGGCAGGTTGCGGGTGTTGAGAAAACCTTCACCCAGTTTTTCGAGGATAGTGGCGATCGGCATATGCGCCGCCAACCCGGTGACGATCCCGGCAATGATAACCACCAATACCGGGTTAAAACGTAAAAGAAATCCGACCACGATGACGGCGATCCCCGTCAATGGCCAAAGAGAAATTACCTCTTCCATAATTCATTCCTGTTAAAACTCGTCATACTTCAAGCTGCAGGTGCGTTGACTGCCTTCGTTCACCCCAGTCACTTACTTCTGTAAGCGCCTGGGAACTCACTCACTGGTCATCTTCCTGCAACTCGAATTATTTAGAGTTTATGTTGTTGTGTAATATATTATTGTTTTGTATGGTAAATCTTATGCGCTAATTTCAATATTGCATGCATTAAACGCGCTGCGCAAACGGCGGGCAAAAGCGAGTGCGTGCTCACCATCACCATGAATACAGACCGTCTGTGCCGTGACGTTGGCCGATTCTCCGGTTTGGCTTTTTACTCTCCCGGACCGCACCATTTGTAAGGTTTGCGCCAACGCCTGCTCTTCGTCTTCAATCAGCGCCCCCGGCTGACTACGCGGAACCAGACTGCCATCCGCCTGATAGCCGCGATCGGCAAACACCTCCTGACGCGTCTGCAGACCATAATGCTCGCCGGCCCGAATCAGTTCGCTACCCGCCAGCCCCACCAGCACCAGCGACGGATCGCAGGCATGTACCGCCCTGGCGATGGCATCGGCTAACTGTGGATCCCTGGCGGCCTGGTTGTACAACATGCCGTGCGGTTTGACGTGGCGCATCACGCCACCTTCCGCCCGGGTTATCGCCGCCAGCGCACCGATTTGATACAGCGTCTGGGCGTAAACCGTGTCGACGGGCAGGGTCATGGCGCTACGGCCGAAGTTTTCCCGATCCGGAAAACTGGGATGCGCCCCCACTGCTACGTCATTTTTTAACGCTTCACGCACGCTTGCCAGCATGGTTTGCGCATCGCCGGCGTGAAATCCGCAGGCAATGTTGGCAGAAGACACCAGTTGCAGCAGCGCGGCGTCATTTGCGCAGCCTTCACCGAGGTCTGCATTCAGATCAATTTTCATCGTTAAGTCGCCATGTTAATTGTTCCAGATAACGCTGCTGGTCGTGACGCGCCTTTAGCGCTTCCTCCAGCGAGCACTGAACAAAATGAATTGGCTGGCCGAGGGGAATTTGTGCCAGATGGTACATATCCGCCTCAATGATACAGGCGATGCGTGGATAGCCCCCCGTGGTCTGGGCGTCGTTCATCAGCACAATAGGCTGGCCGTTATGCGGCACCTGCACCACGCCGGGAAGCAGACCGTGCGACAACAGTTCTCGATCGGTAGTGCGCGTTAGCGGTTGTCCCTGCAGGCGATACCCCATGCGGTTACTCTGCGGGCTGAGTTGCCATGGCGAACGCCAGAATGACGCCTGCGAAGCTTCATCAAACTCATGATACTCAGGTCCGGGTAACGCACGAATGCGGTTCCCCCACATGAGCTGTTTTACCCCCTGCGGTCCGCTGAACCGTCGCGTGGAAACGCCCACCGCCAGCCTGTCGCCATCGCGTAACAGACGCCCTTCCAGACCACCGATGCCGACTTTCAGGTCGGTGCTGCACGAACCCATGACCTCGGGAACATCAATGCCACCCGCTATTGCCAAATAACTGCGCATGCCATGTTGCGGACGTTTTAGCGTCAGGCGTTGTCCAGCCTTCACCGGCAGTCGCCATCCGCTCCACACCGGGTTACCGTCTAAATGTGCATCACACCCCGCGCCGGTCAAGGCAAACCAGCTATCTGCGTCAAACTCCACAACCAACTGGCCGAGCGTTATCTCCAGCGCAGCGGCATTTGCATCGTTGCCCACCAGCAGGTTGGCAACGTTCAATGCGGGCTTATCCAGCGCCCCACAGTGGCTGATTCCTGACTGGCGAAAACCGTGACGACCGCCGTCCTGGACGGAAGTGTACATACCGGCACGAATGATAGTTAACATACTCCCTCCTTCTGCGGTACAAAGCGCACGGTATCTCCTGGTCGTAACAGGATGGGTTCATCCCGGCGGGGATCAAACAACTTAATGGCGGTATGCCCTATCAGCTGCCATCCCCC
>NZ_SZXN01000080.1:44112-70711 GCF_005281195.1 Citrobacter sp. wls613 | reverse complement strand
GCGAGCGGATAGATACCGGTTTGTGAGCCGCCGATACCGACCGAACCTGCTGGAACAATCAGACGCGGTTCCGCACGTCGTGGAGTATGCAGTTGTTCCGGTAAGCTCCCGAGATAGGGGAACCCTGGCTGAAAGCCTAAAAACCAGACCACATAGTCAACAGATGCATGCAATTCAACGGCCTGCTTTTCGCTTAATCCACTGTGTTGTGCGACATCGGCCAGATCCGGTCCCTGCTTTCCGCCGTAGGTCACCGGAATTTCAATAAAACGCGACTCCGGCTCCAGTGCTTCACTCTCCTCCCACCAGCGTTGCAGACGTTCAATGGCATCCAGCGCCAGGGTTTGCGGATTACGCAGCGTCACCGTGATATTGTTCATACCCGGGATCACTTCAAGCACATTCGGGGCATCAACCAGGCGCTGAGCCAAACCCCAAATACGTTTCTGGGTCGCCAGCGTAATGGGGGGTTCCAGTTCCAGAACCACCGCAGTTTCACCTAACAGATAACAACGCGCTCGCTGCACTTTCGTCCCTCTTTTTACAACCTGATTCATTAGGCGGGGTTAGGAATATCGATAAACGATACATCCAGCTCGGTATTTTCATTCAGCCATTCACTTAACGCCCGGATACCGCCGCGTTCGGTGGCATGGTGTCCAGCGGCATAGAAATGCAGCCTCTGCTCACGGGCTGAGTGAATAGTTTGCTCTGAGACTTCGCCGGTAATAAATGCATCAACACCAAAACGGGCCGCGCTATCAATGAAGCTCTGCCCTCCCCCGGTGCACCAGGCAACGCGCTGAATTTTTTCCGGCCCGCTATCGCCACACCACAATGGTTTACGCCCTAAACGCGCCTCAATCCACGAGGCAAATTCTAGCCCCGGCACCGGCATGGCAAGTTCACCCCACGGTACCAACGGCTCGATTTCACCCATCACGGTAATGCCCAACAGCGCCGCCAGCTGTGCGTTGTTACCCAGCTCCGGGTGAGCATCCAACGGCAAGTGCCAGCCATACAGGTTGATGTCATTTTCCAGCAGCGTTTTCAGACGATGGCGCTTCATGCCACGAATTACCGGCGATTCGCCTTTCCAGAAGTAACCGTGATGAACGATGACCGCATCAGCGCCCAGGCGCACAGCCTCATCCAGCAATGCCTGGCTTGCGGTCACGCCGGTCACGATTTTATGCACCGTCTCTTTGCCCTCAACCTGCAAACCATTCGGCGCATAGTCGCTAATCGCGGCACTGTTCAGTTTGTCGTTGATCAGTTGTTCCAGCTCGGTGTTTTTCATCATCGCCCTCGTTGTCATAATTTCTGCCTGTCCAATCAGCAATACTGCTTATGTAAAATAGCGTCCCCGCCTCCATTCGTCGATAACCATTTCACTGACACATCAAGAAACACTCACTCGCCGTTTGAACGTAAATTGCTTACCACTACGTGATTTTATTCATGTATATTTATGCAATCAGACAGCATATTGCAAAAATAATCAGATCTGTATCAAAGTTATAACTTCAAGGAAACACGCTCACGCAGTACGTTCATCCTGGCGTGAGGCATTTACTTCGAGAATAGAATGAATAAACACGCATCTCAGCCACGCGCAATTTATTACGTCGTCGCGCTGCAAATTTGGGAATACTTCAGTTTTTACGGCATGCGCGCCCTGCTGATCCTGTATCTCACCAACCAACTCAAGTACAACGATACTCATGCGTATGCGTTGTTCAGCGCTTACTGTTCGCTGGTGTATGTCACGCCTATTCTTGGCGGATACCTGGCGGATAAGGTCCTTGGTAACCGTATGGCGGTGATGATTGGCGCATTGTTAATGGCGGTTGGGCACCTGGTACTGGGTGCCAGTGAAATAGCGCCAGCGTTCCTATATTTATCTTTGGCGATCATTGTCTGCGGCTACGGTCTGTTTAAATCCAACATTAGCTGCCTGCTGGGTGAGCTGTATCACAACGACGATCCGCGCCGCGACGGCGGGTTCTCACTGCTCTACGCCGCCGGAAATATCGGTTCGATTATCGCCCCCATTGCCTGTGGCTATGTGCAGGAAGAATACAGCTGGGCGATGGGCTTCGCGCTGGCCGCAATTGGTATGCTGGCAGGACTGGTAATTTTCTTGTGCGGCAACCGGCATTTCACCCATACAACCGGCGTCAACAAAACGGTCCTGTGTGCCAGAACGTTTGTTCTGCCAAACTGGGCCTGGCTGTTAGTGCTGCTGGTCGCCGCACCGCTGCTAATTACCGTTCTGTTCTGGAAAGAGTGGTCCGTATATGCGCTAATCGTCGCCACCGTCATTGGTCTGGTCGTTCTGGCTAAAATTTACCGTCAGGCACAAACGCAAAAGCAGCGCAAAGAACTGGGGCTTATCGTCACGCTAACGTTCTTCAGTCTGTTATTCTGGGCCTTTGCACAGCAAGGCGGCAGCTCCATCAGCCTGTATATCGACCGCTTTGTGAATCGCGATATTCTGGGATATTCCATTCCTACCGCCATGTTCCAGTCGGTTAACGCCTTTGCCGTGATGCTGTGCGGCATCGTGCTGGCCTGGGTAGTCAAAGAAAGCGTCAGTGGTAATCGTACCGTGCGCATCTGGGGAAAATTTGCCCTCGGCCTAGGGTTGATGAGCGCCGGATTCTGTATTCTGACCTTAAGCGCCCGCTGGTCCGCCGCTTACGGCCACTCCTCGATGCCGCTGATGGTGTTGGGGCTGGCGGTAATGGGATTTGCCGAACTGTTTATCGACCCGGTCGCCATGTCGCAGATTACGCGCATTGAGATCCCTGGCGTCACCGGCGTGTTAACCGGAATCTATATGCTGCTGTCCGGCGCTATTGCCAACTATCTGGCGGGGGTGATTGCCGACCAGACGTCACAAGGCGCGTTTGATGCCTCCGGGGCCATCAACTATTCCATCAACGCGTATATTGACGTCTTTAGCGAAATTACCTGGGGTGCGTTGGCCTGCGTGGCGCTGGTGCTGCTGATTTGGCTGTACCAGTCACTTAAATTTAAAAAACGCGCGCTGGCGCTAGAGTCCTGAGTTAACAGGCCCGATGATGTCATATGAGTCGGGCCTGTTTTTTATCAGACGGTTACGCATTATTCGCTGCCAAATCCTCTTCAGCCAAACCGGTAATCAGTAATACCATTTCGCGATCTATTCCTTGTGCCAGCATGGTTAGCGCAATACGCAACGCGGCTTCTTGCTTACCTTGCTGTAGTCCTTGTTGCAGCCCTTGTTGCAGTCCTTCCTGTACTCCATCTAACCGTAACCGCTCCGCAATAGTCATCAGCCTCTCCTTGTGTTGGGGGATCCGTTGCGTCATCTCTTGCATAAATTCAGTGAAACGAGATTCATCGCCGGATTGCAGAATGTAATTAAACATCGCCTGTAGCTGCGTGTCATTAGTGCAACCTGTTAGTAGCAGTGTGCTCAGTTGCTCTACCAGCCCCATCAAATCCCGCTGACGGATATGCTTTTGCATCAGTTCCAGCAACGCCATTCGCCTGTGAGCCATGATGTCGTCATCTGGCACAACCGTTATATCCACCAGCGGAAATGCGCTGGCATAAAGTTGCTTTGCCGCCACGGGATCGGCGAACGCATCCAACCAGCACAGTGAATACGGGTACGGGCTTCGACAGCCATGATAAAACAGCATCGGAATAACCAGCGGTAATTCCTTGTGCCCGGCGTCCAGATGGCGCTGCATAGCTGCCATCGCATAACGCAGCAGACGAAAGGCCATATGCGGATCGGCTGAACTCTGATGCTCTATAACAACATAAACATAACCATCGCCTTCGCGTGTGTGTAAAGACCAGAGCACATCGGAGTAGCAGGAACGTAAATCAGCGTCGATAAAGCTCTCTGACTCCAGTTTCAGCGTGGATAAATCGCAAAGCGTCCGCAGAGAAGCCGGAAGGTGAATGTCGAGGAAATCGCGCGCTGTTTCGGGATGGCGTAAAAATGTTTTGAATACCGCATCATGCGGTGTGGACGTCGCTGGCGTTGTCATCGTGTTCCGTCACCTGAAAGAAGATGACGGGACTTTACTGCCCGAGCGTGACGCGCGCATCCAGGCATTCACAGCCTTGCGTACACGCTCCAATTCTAAATGCGCCCGGCAGCAACGCATTCATGCTACCGGATGGTAGTACGCAGAAATAAACCGTACGCTCACCCCTTGCGTGCCGCCTCGTAGGCCGCCAGCGTCGCTAGCCTGGCCTGTTTATGATCTACAATCGGACGGGGATAATCGAGGGTAACCTGCGCTTTTTCTGCCCACGTCCACGGGTCGTGGATTGCTTTACCAGGTACCTCGTGCAACTCGGGAACCCACCGGCGGATAAACTCACCGTCGCGGTCGAATTTCTCCCCCTGAGTTGTAGGGTTAAAAATGCGAAAATACGGTGCAGCATCGGTTCCGGTAGACGCAGCCCACTGCCAGCCACCATTATTGGCCGCCAGGTCGCCGTCGATCAGTTGCGACATGAAGTACTGCTCCCCTTTACGCCAGTCAATCAGCAGATCTTTTACCAGGAAGCTGGCGGTGATCATGCGTAAACGGTTATGCATCCAGCCGGTAGCGTTAAGCTGGCGCATCGCGGCATCAACAATGGGGTATCCCGTATTTCCCGTCTGCCACGCCTGAAGATGCGCCGCGTTGTTCTGCCATTGCACGCGGTCAGTCCAGCGAATAAACGGTTGATACCGACACAGCGCCGGATACCAGGTCATTAAATGTCGGTAAAATTCACGCCAGATAAGTTCATTTAGCCATACGCTCCCGGCACCGCCCTCTAGCGCCTTCGGCTGTTCGGCTAACAGACGGTTCAGGCATTGACGCGGCGACAACCCGCCCGTGGCCAGACTCGCAGACAAGCGACTGGTGCCTTCAATGGCCGGGTAATCACGCTGTTGTTCATAGTCACTCGCGGCCTGCTGACAAAACTGGCGTAACTGCGCGATAGCCCGTTTTTCTTGTGCCGGGAAAAGTGCTGCATCAAAATCCTGCTGCGGATAATTCAGCGTGAGTGGCGTTAACGGCGCGGTGAGCGCCCCACTATCCCGCACCATTGGCGCGCTAACACATTCCGGAATGCCGTCTTTAATTCGCTTCAGCCAGGCATTTTTAAACGGCGTAAAGACTTTATACATTTCATGATTGCCGGTCATAACCGCGCCCGGGGGTAAGATCACACTGTCGTCAAAGCCTTCGCACACGACGTCAGGCAACTGCTTCTCGACCCTTGCATCACGCTGCCGTTCGTTGATTTCATACTGATAGTTATAAAACAGTCGGCTGACGTCATGCTGTGCGCAAACACGTTTTACTGTCTCCACGCTGGCAGCAAAATCGGCAACTTCATGAAACAGCAGCGGGATCCCTTTTTCTGCCAACGCCGCATGTAGCGCATTCAACTGCACGCTGATAAACGCCGCCTGACGCGCAGACATATCATGCGCCGCCCATTGTTCTGGGGTGGCGATATATAGCGCCAGCACCCGGGCTGAACGATCCCGACACGCCGCCGCAAGAGCAAGATTGTCATGCAGGCGCAAATCACGCCGAAACCAGACCAGATGCGTGGTCATAAAACTCCCGCAGATAAATTAATTTTTGCCGCGCAAATCCAGAATTGCCGGCCAGAGTTCAAAATAACGTTGCCCGGACAGCCAGGTGTTCGGGTGCTCGGCCATATAGTGTTTGATGAGCATTAACGGTGCAAGCAGTGGCTGCGCTTCACGTCGATAGCTATCGATTATCGAGGTCAGTTCCTGACGTTGATGCAGATCGAGTTGATTGCGGAAATAACCCTGAACGTGCATCAGGACATTGGTGTGATTACGTCGGGTTGCATTATTGAACAGCAAATGCGTCAGTCGTAAGCGGTACTCATTAAAAAACGCCTCAAGACTTTGCCATTCGTGGATGGCCGCAACGAAGGGGCCAAGTTCACGATACTCTGGCTGGGAATGCGCCAGCAGGATCAGTTTGTAGCGGGTGTGATAGTCAATCAACGCTCCGCGCGTTAGCCCCCGCTGGTGAAGCTTATACAGTTCATGCAATGCATAAATACGTACCAGGGTACTGTCGTCAAACGGGCAGGCTTCTCTGGCAGAACAACCAACCGCAGGTGCCGTAACACAGGTGTGGATACCCACAGGAATTCTCTTGCTCATCACGACTCCTTATCCGTTATTCGGGTAAGTGTAGACGTCCGTGCATAAAAAAACCGCCACATTGCTGTTGGCGGTTTTTTTAGCAATTACGATGACTTAATAGAAATCGCAGGTCGCTTTTTCAGCCTGATCCATCCACACCGGTTTATCACTGGTTTTCGACCAGACGCGGTGCAGGTAGCTGTAAAAACGGGCACGGTCTTTCCAGAACAGCATGACCGGCAGCGCCAGCACGCCCGCCACGACGGCGAAAGTACGGCGTAATAAGACAATGTGCGCTGGATATTCTTTATACAAGTCCATAATCCTCTCCCCTATATCTGTTCGGTGAATAGCACCGGAAAATAAATTTGGTTAACTGATGAAAATAATACCGCCTTGTGTGTAATTTTGCTACTCATCCGACCACTTATTTTTATCTATTGATGCTCCGTTTAGCCTGAAACTGTAATTAGGTTACATAAAAGTTAAATTAATACTAATCATTAGTTAAATAACGGTCTTTGCCATTTTTATACTTTTTTTACACCCCACCCGCCAATTTTTGCGAAATCTTTGCAACCAAAAACCTACGCTCTGGTTATCACATTGATGTCACAGGAGGTGCACCGTGAGTGCAGGCGTGATAACTGGCATTGTGCTGGTTTTTTTATTACTCGGTTATCTGGTGTATGCCCTGATTAAGGCGGAGGCGTTCTGATGGCGGCACAAGGATTTTTACTCATCGCCAGTTTCTTACTGGTGTTATTTGTCATCGCCAGACCGCTGGGTGCCGTGCTGGCACGACTCATCACCAACATCCCCCTTCCGGGCGTAACCGGTGTTGAGCGTATTCTCTGGCGCGGGTTAGGCGTTTCACAACATGAGATGAACTGGAAACAGTACCTGCTGGCGATCCTGATGCTCAATATCCTGGGTCTGCTGGTGCTGTTTTCCCTGCTGATGGCGCAAAACTTGTTACCACTGAATCCTCAGCAGCTACCGGGGCTGTCATGGCATCTTGCGCTGAATACCGCCGTGAGCTTTGTCACCAATACCAACTGGCAGTCTTACAGTGGCGAAACCACCTTAAGCTACTTTAGTCAGATGGCTGGCTTAACCGTGCAGAACTTCCTGTCTGCGGCGACCGGTATTGCGGTGATTTTTGCCCTAATCCGCGCCTTTACGCGCCAGAGTATGAATACCCTGGGCAATGCGTGGGTGGATCTGGTGCGCATTACGCTGTGGATCCTGCTCCCTCTTTCTCTGCTTATTGCCCTGTTCTTTATTCAGCAAGGCGCACTGCAAAACCTGCTGCCCTATCAGTCATTCACCACCCTTGAAGGCGTCAAGCAGCTGTTACCAATGGGACCGGTTGCCTCGCAGGAGGCCATTAAAATGCTCGGTACCAACGGCGGCGGCTTCTTTAATGCTAACTCATCGCATCCGTTTGAAAACCCAACCGCCTTGACCAATATGGTGCAGATGTTGGCTGTCTTTTGCATTCCTGCCGCCCTGTGCTTTGCCTTTGGCGATGTCGTGGGCGATCGCCGTCAGGGACGCACCTTACTGTGGGCCATGTCGCTGATTTTTGTCATCTGCGTGGCGATTGTGATGTGGGCGGAAGTTCAAGGAAACCCACATCTGCTGGCATTTGGCGCAGACAGCAGTCTCAATATGGAAGGGAAAGAGAGCCGCTTTGGCGTACTGGTCAGCAGTCTGTTCGCGGTCGTCACAACGGCGGCCTCCTGTGGGGCGGTCATCGCGATGCACGACTCCTTCACCGCACTGGGCGGGATGGTACCGATGTGGTTGATGCAGATTGGCGAAGTGGTGTTCGGCGGCGTGGGCTCCGGTTTGTACGGCATGCTGCTGTTCGTCCTGCTGGCGGTGTTTATTGCCGGACTGATGATCGGGCGCACGCCGGAATATCTGGGTAAGAAAATCGACGTGCGGGAAATGAAAATGACCGCGCTGGCGATTCTGGTGACGCCTGCGCTGGTGCTGCTCGGTACAGCGATAGCCATGATGAGCGACGCCGGACGCAGCGCCATGCTCAACCCCGGCCCGCATGGTTTCAGCGAAGTACTGTACGCCGTGTCATCTGCCGCCAACAACAACGGCAGCGCCTTTGCCGGGTTAAGCGCTAACAGCCCCTTCTGGAACTGCCTGCTGGCGTTGTGCATGTTCTTCGGCCGCTTTGGGGTCATTATTCCAGTGATGGCAATTGCCGGTTCGCTGGTGGCTAAAAAGATCCAACCGGCAAGCCAGGGGACGCTCCCCACTCACGGCCCACTGTTTGTCGGGTTGTTGATCGGTACAGTGTTACTGGTTGGCGCCCTTACCTTTATTCCTGCACTGGCGCTTGGCCCGGTCGCAGAATACCTCTCTTTACGTTGAGCGATACGGAGCACATTGTTATGAGTCGCAAACAACTGGCACTGTTCGAACCGTCTCTGGTCGCACACGCGCTGATGGACGCAGTCAAAAAGTTAAGCCCACATACTCAGTGGCGCAACCCGGTGATGTTTATCGTCTGGCTGGGCAGCCTGCTGACAACCTTGTTAACCGTTGCAATGGCAACCGGGCACATGACAGGCAATCCCCTGTTTACCGGTGCGATAAGCCTCTGGCTGTGGGTCACCGTCCTTTTTGCCAATTTTGCCGAAGCGCTGGCGGAAGGACGCAGTAAAGCTCAGGCCAACAGCCTGAAAGGCGTTAAGAAGACGGCGTTTGCCCGCAAATTGCGTGAACCGAAATACGGTGCAGAAATGGATCATGTTCCCGCAGAGGAACTACGCAAAGGCGATATCGTGCTGGTGGAAGCAGGCGATATTATTCCCTGCGACGGCGAGGTCATTGAAGGTGGCGCATCGGTGGACGAAAGCGCCATTACCGGGGAATCTGCGCCGGTTATCCGTGAGTCCGGCGGTGATTTTGCTTCCGTAACCGGCGGGACCCGCATTCTTTCCGACTGGCTGGTTATCGAATGCAGCGTGAACCCTGGTGAAACCTTCCTCGACCGGATGATCGCCATGGTTGAAGGCGCCCAGCGGCGTAAGACGCCCAACGAAATCGCGCTGACAATCCTGCTGATAGCCCTGACCATCGTCTTTTTACTGGCAACCGCCACCCTGTGGCCGTTCTCTGCCTGGGGCGGCAGTGCAGTTAGCGTCACGGTGCTGGTTGCCCTGCTGGTGTGCCTGATCCCGACAACTATTGGTGGGCTACTCTCGGCGATTGGCGTGGCCGGTATGAGCCGAATGCTCGGCGCGAACGTGATCGCCACCAGCGGGCGGGCGGTCGAAGCAGCAGGTGACGTCGACGTACTGTTGCTGGATAAAACCGGCACCATTACGCTGGGTAACCGTCAGGCATCAGATTTTATTCCCGCCCACGGTGTCGACGAAAAAACGCTGGCCGACGCGGCACAGCTTTCATCACTGGCGGATGAAACGCCGGAAGGTCGCAGCATCGTGATTCTGGCAAAACAGCGCTTTAATCTGCGCATACGCGATGTGCAATCGCTGCACGCCACGTTTGTGCCGTTCACCGCGCAAAGCCGGATGAGCGGCATTAACATCGACAACCGCATGATCCGTAAAGGCTCGGTCGACGCCATTCGTCGTCACGTTGAGGCCAACGGCGGACACTTCCCTGCAGATGTCGAACAGAAAGTGGAAAACGTTGCCCGTCTTGGCGCGACGCCGCTGGTGGTTGTCGAAGGTTCGCGCGTTCTGGGCGTCATTGCCCTGAAAGATATCGTCAAAGGCGGGATCAAAGAACGGTTTGCCCAGCTACGCAAAATGGGTATCAAAACGGTGATGATTACCGGCGATAACCGTCTGACTGCCGCCGCGATTGCAGCGGAGGCCGGGGTGGACGACTTTTTAGCCGAAGCCACACCGGAAGCTAAGCTGGCGCTGATTCGTCAGTACCAGGCGGAAGGCCGTCTGGTGGCAATGACCGGTGACGGCACGAACGACGCCCCCGCACTGGCGCAGGCAGACGTTGCGGTCGCCATGAACTCCGGGACCCAGGCGGCTAAAGAAGCGGGCAACATGGTGGACCTTGATTCTAACCCCACCAAGCTTATCGAAGTGGTCCACATTGGCAAACAGATGCTGATGACGCGCGGTTCACTGACCACCTTCAGTATTGCCAACGACGTCGCCAAATATTTTGCCATTATTCCGGCGGCGTTTGCCGCCACCTATCCGCAGCTCAACGCGCTTAACGTGATGCGTCTGCATTCGCCGGATTCGGCAATCCTCAGCGCGGTTATCTTCAATGCGCTGGTGATTGTCTTTCTGATCCCACTGGCACTGAAAGGGGTGAGCTACAAACCGTTGTCCGCCTCCGCCATGTTACGCCGCAATCTGTGGATTTACGGCCTCGGCGGCCTGGTCGTGCCATTTATCGGCATTAAAGTGATTGATTTACTGCTGACCCTGCTGGGTCTGGTGTGAGGTTTCAGATGAGTGGATTACGTCCTGCATTATCAACATTATTTTTCCTGATGCTTATTACCGGCGGGATCTACCCGCTGTTGACCACCGCACTGGGGCAGTGGTGGTTTCCCCATCAGGCCAACGGGTCGCTCATCCGCGAAGGTCAGACGATCCGCGGTTCTGAACGCATCGGGCAACACTTTACCGCCGCCGGATATTTTCAGGGACGCCCGTCAGCAACGGCGGAAATACCCTATAATCCAATGGGTTCGGGTGGAAGTAATCTGGCCGCCAGCAACCCGGAGCTGGATAAGCAACTACAAAGCCGGATCGCTGCGCTGCGTGCCGCCAACCCGCAGGCCAGCCCTGTCGTTCCTGTGGAGTTAGTAACCGCATCCGCCAGCGGGCTGGATAATAACCTGACGCCAGAGGCCGTTGCCAGGCAGATTCCACGCGTGGCACATGCGCGCAACCTCAGCGTTGAAGAGGTTACGCAGTTGGTTGCACAATACACGCAAAAGCCGCTGGTCAGTTTTATCGGTCAACCGGTGGTGAACCTGGTGGAACTTAATTTAGCGCTGGATAAGCACTGAGACAAAGGACATGCATAGCGAACCCTTACGCCCCGATCCGGACCGTTTACTGGAACAAACGACCGCCCCGCATCGTGGAAAACTGAAAATTTTCTTCGGTGCCTGTGCCGGCGTGGGTAAAACCTGGGCCATGCTGGCAGAGGCCCAGCGGCTGCGGGCGCAAGGCCTGGATGTGTTGATCGGTGTGGTGGAAACCCACGGACGCAAAGAGACCGCCGCGCTGCTGGACGGTCTCGCCGTACTGCCGTTAAAACGTCAGACTCACCGCGGGCGACGCATCAGCGAGTTCGATCTTGATGCGGCCCTCGCCCGCCGCCCGGCGCTGATATTAATGGACGAACTGGCGCACAGTAATGCGCCAGGCTCGCGCCATCCCCGCCGCTGGCAGGACATTGAAGAGCTGCTGGAAGCGGGCATTGATGTCTTTACTACCGTTAACGTGCAGCATCTGGAAAGCCTGAACGACGTGGTCAGCGGCGTGACCGGTATTCAGGTGCGTGAAACCGTCCCCGATCCCTTTTTCGATGCTGCCGATGATGTGGTGCTGGTCGATCTGCCGCCTGACGACTTACGCCAGCGCCTCAACGAAGGCAAGGTCTACATCGCCGGTCAGGCGGAACGGGCAATCGAACATTTCTTTCGCAAAGGTAATTTAATCGCCCTGCGCGAACTGGCCCTACGCCGTACCGCCGATCGAGTAGACGATCAAATGCGCGCCTGGCGAGGACGACCGGGAGAGGAAAAAGTCTGGCACACCCGCGACGCTATTTTGCTGTGTATTGGACACAATACCGGCAGTGAAAAGCTGGTACGCGCCGCCGCACGTCTGGCTGCTCGCCTTGGCAGCGTGTGGCACGCGGTGTATGTCGAAACCCCGGCGCTGCATCAGCTCCCGGAAAAACAGCGCCGTGCGATCTTAAGCGCGCTACGGCTGGCACAGGAACTGGGTGCGGAAACCGCCACCCTTTCCGATCCCGCCGAAGACAAGGCGGTGATTCGCTACGCCCGGGAGCATAACCTGGGAAAAATTGTGCTGGGACGGCCAACCACGCGCCGCTGGTGGCGCAGCGATTCCTTTGCCGACAAGCTGGCTCATCGTGCACCAGATCTCGATCTGATGATTGTCGCGTTGGACGAGCCTCCACCACGCGCGGCAGCCCAAACCATGGATACCCGCACCTTTAAGGATAAATGGCGGGTACAAATTCAGGGCTGTGTGGTGGCCGCCGCGCTGTGCGCCATCACCACGCTGATTGCCATGCAATGGCTGGTTACCTTTGATGCCGCCAATCTGGTGATGCTCTATCTGTTAGGCGTGGTGGTTATCGCCCTGTTTTATGGTCGTTGGCCCTCGGTAGTGGCGACCATGATCAACGTCGCCAGCTTCGATCTGTTCTTTATTGCACCACGCGGGACGCTTGCCGTCTCAGACGTCCAGTATCTGCTCACTTTTGCGGTCATGTTAACGGTTGGTCTGGTTATTGGGAATCTGACCGCAGGCGTGCGCTATCAGGCGCGGGTCGCGCGTTATCGGGAGCAGCGAACGCGTCATCTGTATGAGATGTCCAAAGCGCTGGCCGTGGGACGTAGCCAGAAAGATATCGCCACCACCAGCGAACAGTTTATCGCCTCCACCTTTCAGGCCCGCAGCCAGGTGTTATTGCCGGATGAGCACGGAAAGCTGGCACCGCTGACAGAGCAGCAGGGCATGACGCCGTGGGATGACGCCATTGCCCAATGGAGTTTTGATAAAGGACAACCGGCAGGTGCCGGCACCGATACCCTGCCCGGCGTGCCGTATCAAATCTTGCCGCTGAAAAGCGCTGACAAAACGCACGGGCTGCTGGTAGTGGAGCCGGGAAACCTGCGTCAGTTGATGATCCCGGAACAGCAGCGTCTGCTGGAAACCTTTACCCTGCTGGTTGCCAGTGCGCTCGAACGCCTGACGCTGACCGCCAGCGAAGAACTGGCGCGATTGGCCAGCGAACGAGAGAGCATCCGCAATGCCCTGCTGGCGGCCCTCTCCCATGATTTACGCACACCACTCACGGTGCTGTTCGGTCAGGCGGAGATTTTAACGCTGGATCTCGCCAGCGAAGGTTCTCCCCACGCCCGCCAGGCCAGCGAAATTCGCCAGCACGTGCTCAATACCACCCGGCTGGTCAATAATTTGCTGGATATGGCGCGGATCCAATCTGGCGGCTTTAATCTTAAGAAGGAGTGGTTAACGCTGGAAGAAGTAGTAGGTAGCGCCCTGCAAATGCTGGAACCTGGCTTAGCCGCGCCGATTAATCTGTCGCTTCCGGCGCCGTTGACGCTGATTCACGTTGACGGTCCACTGTTTGAACGGGTGCTGATTAACCTGCTGGAAAACGCCATTAAGTACGCAGGTCCACAGGCGCAAATCGGCATTGATGCGCAGGTAGAAGGTGAGCATCTGTTTCTGGATGTATGGGATAATGGCCCCGGCATTCCAGCGGGCCAGGAGCACGCTATTTTCGACAAGTTCTCCCGGGGAAACAAAGAATCCTCTGTACCGGGCGTAGGGCTGGGACTGGCTATTTGTCAGGCGATTGTGAACGTACACGGCGGGACGATTACCGCCCACAATCGACCGCAGGGTGGCGCATGCTTCCGTGTTACACTCCCGCAGGAAACGCCCCCTGAACTTGAAGATTTTCATGAGGATATGTGACAAACGTACTGATTGTTGAAGATGAACAGGCCATTCGCCGCTTTCTGCGCACCGCGCTGGAAGCCGATGGCCTGCGCGTTTACGAAGCAGAAACGCTGCAACGTGGCCTGCTGGAAGCGGCCACGCGAAAACCCGATCTCATCATTCTCGATCTCGGCCTGCCGGACGGTGACGGCATCGATTTTATTCGCGACCTGCGACAATGGAGTGCCATCCCGGTGATTGTGCTTTCTGCCCGCAGTGAGGAGAGCGACAAAATCGCCGCGCTGGACGCCGGTGCCGATGATTATCTCAGCAAACCGTTTGGTATTGGCGAGCTGCAGGCGCGTTTACGCGTGGCCTTACGCCGCCACGCAACCGGGCAAACGCCCGAACCGGTGGTTCAATTCTCAAACATTAAAGTGGATATTGCCGCGCGGCTGGTACACCGTGGTGAAGAGGAAATACATCTGACGCCGATTGAGTTTCGCCTGCTTGCGGTCCTGCTGAACAACGCGGGTAAAGTGCTCACCCAACGCCAGTTGTTAAACCAGGTATGGGGACCCAATGCCGTCGAGCACAGCCACTACCTGCGAATCTATATGGGGCACTTGCGCCAGAAGCTCGAGCTGGACCCGGCCCGTCCACGTCACTTTATTACCGAAACCGGGATTGGTTATCGGTTTATGCCGTGAACAGATGCTGAATAAAAAAGCCGGATCAGCATATAAGCTATCCGGCTTTTATAATTCATGCCGGATGGCGACGCGAGCATCGTCATCCGGTCTACGCCTTATGCGTTTTTCAGCACTTCGCTGACAATCTCAACCGCTTCTTTCTCAATCTGCTGGCGATGCTCAGCGCCGAGGAAGCTTTCACAGTAAATCTTGTAGGCGTCCTCGGTGCCGGACGGGCGTGCGGCAAACCAGCCGTTGTCGGTCATCACCTTCAGACCGCCAATGGAGGCACCGTTACCTGGTGCAGCGGTCAGACGTGCAGTGATCGGGTCACCGGCAAGCGTACTGGCGCTAACCATTTCCGGAGACAGTTTAGACAGCGCTGCTTTCTGCGCAGACGTCGCGGGAGCCTGTAAACGGTTGTAGCTTGGCGCACCAAAGCGCGCGGCCAGTTCATTATAGTGTTCCTGCGGATTTTTACCGGTAACCGCGGTAATTTCCGCCGCCAGCAGGCACATGATGATCCCGTCTTTGTCCGTCGACCATGGCGTACCGTCGAAACGCAGGAATGACGCGCCCGCGCTCTCTTCACCGCCAAAGCCAAAGCTGCCGTCAAACAGACCGTCAACGAACCATTTAAAGCCAACCGGCACTTCCACCAGCTTGCGACCCAGGTCATTCACCACGCGGTCAATCATCGCGGAGGACACCAGCGTTTTACCGACAGCAACCTCTTTGCCCCACTGCGGACGATGCTGGAACAGGTAGTTGATTGCCACCGCCAGATAATGGTTCGGGTTCATCAACCCAGCCGGGGTAACAATGCCGTGACGGTCGTAGTCCGGATCGTTGGCAAACGCCAGATCGAACTTATCACGCAGCGCCAACAGACCCGCCATGGCACACTCAGAGGAGCAGTCCATACGGATGGCGCCATCTTTGTCGAGATGCATAAAGCGGAAGGTCTGATCAACCTGATCGTTAACGATGGTCAGATTCAGTTTGTAGTGCTCAGCAATACGCTTCCAGTATTCGATACCGGAGCCACCCAGCGGATCAACACCCAGCGTCAGGCCCGCTTTCTGGATCGCGGCCATATCGACGATGTCTGCCAATCCTTCAACGAACGGTTGCACCAGATCCTGTTCTTTCACGTGACCCGACGCCAGCGCCGCATCCAGTGAAATACGTTTCACGCCGTTAAGGCCATCGGCCAGTAGTGCATTGGCCCTGTCTTCCACCACTTTAGTGACGTTAGTATCTGCCGGACCACCGTTTGGCGGGTTGTATTTAATCCCGCCATCTTCCGGCGGGTTATGGGACGGTGTGATCACAATACCGTCAGCCAACGGGCCGCCTTTTTTGTTGTGGACCAGGATAGCGTTAGACACGGCGGGCGTTGGCGTATAGCCGTTATTTTCCTGCACGGTGACATCAACACCGTTTGCCGCCAGCACTTCCAGTACAGAGATAAATGCCGGTTCAGACAGCGCGTGAGTGTCCTTGCCCACATAACAAGGGCCAGTAATTCCGTTTTTCGCACGTTCTTCAGCAATCGCTTGAGCGATAGCCAGAATATGCGGTTCGTTAAAACTGTGACGACCTGCACTGCCGCGATGCCCGGACGTACCGAACTTAACGGCGTGCTCTGCATTCCCTGCTTCTGGTTTCAGTACATAGTACTGTGCCGTCAGTTGGGCGACGTTAATCAAATCACTCTGTTGTGCAGGTTGACCTGCACGATTGTGGATTGCCATTGCCTGGTCCTTCTAATGCAAGGATTAAATTGTTCCGCAAACCTTTTCAATCAATTCCGCAGGGAATTGCATTGACTGCATGATGTGTTCAACCATGCTGCATTTACGGCCGGTATTCGTGTTGGTGATCACCCAATACGGCGTGCCTGGCACGTGTTTCGGCTTGGTTTGATTACCATTTTTCAGCAGCGTCTGTTCATCCGCTGCAAAATAGACGCGCGTGCGACCATGCAACGATTCTGTTGCCTCGGCAAACGCGTGTTGATCCAGTGAATAGAGTGTAGACAGCACCAGCATAAAGCGATTCACTGCTTTTTTCTGTTCCGCATATTCATCGGAAAGCAGCAGTTCACGCATGGCGCGCACTTTGTCTTTTACAGGGTTAACCGGCTTGGCTTCCACGACAGGTTGCACGGCGCGGACGTCTTTCACCACCGGCGTGGCAGGCTGTGATGCAGCGGAAAACTTCAACATACGCCGTAAAATGTCGGATGCGCTCTCGCCGATATGCTTGGTATGGCTGGCAATATAGCTATAGAGTTCATCATCAACTTCAATCGTTTTCATCTTAATCCAGTGCGGTGTTTAGCTGAATACAAGTTGTTGGGACTGTACACGCGTAGTGTAAAGGCAAATCCCAACAGCGGATAGCGTCAAGCCCGATGGCCGGAAAAACTCGGAGTAACCGTAGTTGTTGCAGCCGTGTGGCAGAATGGTCAACATGATACCCTAACCCGCTAGCGTGAAAAAAAGAACTTTGCCATGAAATTGAATATCCGAGCGCAATCTGCACAAAACCTGCACAATAATTCTCCCATCGTCCTGGTGCACGGGCTGTTTGGCAGCCTGGACAATCTGGGCATACTGGCCCGCTCTCTGGTTGTCGATCACAATATCGTCCAGGTTGATATGCGAAATCATGGCCTCTCACCCCGTTCTCCGGAGATGAACTACCCGGCGATGGCGCAAGATCTGCTGGATACGTTGGATGCCCAACAGATAGAAAAAGCCACCTTTATTGGCCATTCAATGGGGGGCAAAGCCGTGATGGCGCTAACCGCCCTGGCACCGGAACGTATCGATAAGCTGGTGGCTATCGATATTGCCCCGGTTGATTACCAGGTCCGCCGTCACGATGAGATATTTGCGGCGATTAATGCGGTGACGGATGCAGAAGCCGCGTCGCGCCAGCAGGCGGCTAGCGTGATGCGCCAACATCTTAAAGAAGAAGGCGTGATCCAGTTTCTGCTGAAATCATTTATAGACGGTGAATGGCGCTTTAACGTCCCGGTATTGTGGGATCAGTATCCGCATATTGTCGGCTGGGAAACCATTCCGGCCTGGGATCACCCGGCGCTGTTCATCCCTGGGGGGAACTCACCGTACGTTACTGAAGCGTATCGTGCCCCATTGCTGGCGCAATTTCCCCAGGCACGGGCACATGTTATTGCCGGCGCGGGCCATTGGGTGCATGCAGAAAAACCCGAAGCCGTGCTGCGCGCCATCCGTCGTTATCTGACAGAACAGGCTAACTGATTAAAAACTCAGCGTCCGCGCGCGATTACGTGCGTGGGCGTTGGCTCGCCTCCCCTGCTGATGTATGATGGCGCGCTATCCATCCGGGCAGACGCCTGGCTGATTGTTTCCCCGAAGTCACCAAGATCATGGCCAAAGAACAAACGGACCGTACGACATTAGATCTGTTCGCGCAGGAGCGTCGCCCGGGACGACCCAAAACCAATCCGCTTTCGCGTGATGAACAGTTACGTATTAACAAACGTAATCAGCTTAAACGCGACAAAGTTCGTGGGCTTAAGCGTGTCGAACTGAAACTGAACGCCGACGCCGTTGACGCGCTGAATGAGCTGGCTGATGCGCGTAATATGAGCCGCAGTGAACTCATTGAAGAGATGCTGATGATCCAACTCGCCACATTGCGTGGTCAGGCATAGTCTGAAATTCTGCTCTATACCCTAAATAATTCGAGTTGCATCAAGGCGGCGACGCAGCGAATCTCCAGGAGTGTACATAAGTACGTGACTGGGGTGAGCGAGGAAAGCCAACGCACATGCAGCTTGAAGTATGACGGGTATAAATCATAAATCGTGTAGCACAGAGTGCAGTCCAGCGTGTTTGCTGTTTCCGCATGCCTGACTGTTCTGCTATGATTGCCCTTATCCGTGGGCAATGCGCCACCACCATTTCAATAAGTTTCAAGAGGTTATTTTACTCATGGCAATCACTGGCATCTTTTTCGGCAGCGACACCGGTAATACCGAAAACATCGCAAAAATGATTCAAAAACAGCTTGGTAAAGACGTTGCCGATGTACATGACATTGCAAAAAGCAGCAAAGAAGACCTGGAAGGGTATGACATTCTGCTGCTCGGCATCCCGACCTGGTACTACGGTGAAGCGCAGTGTGACTGGGACGACTTCTTCCCGACCCTCGAAGACATTGATTTTAACGGTAAACTGGTTGCTTTGTTTGGCTGTGGCGATCAGGAAGATTACGCAGAATATTTCTGCGATGCGTTAGGCACGATTCGCGACATCATCGAACCGCGCGGCGCAACCATCGTCGGTCACTGGCCAACGGCGGGTTACCACTTTGAAGCATCCAAAGGTTTGGCTGACGACGACCACTTTGTCGGCCTGGCTATCGATGAAGATCGCCAGCCTGAACTGACCGCAGAACGCGTTGAAAAATGGGTTAAGCAGATTTCAGCGGAACTGCATCTCGACGAGATTATTAACGCCTAATTTCGTGCGGCGCAGATCTTCATCTGTGCCGCATCAATAGATAAAACCAATCAAAATAATTGCTACAAATTTGTAACTTTCTCGCCTGACCCTGTACAATGGCTGGATGCCAATCGGGTATTGCACAGTGTGTTTGTTGGCGATACCACGTTTTGATTAACAATATTTGCCAGAGGCTTGCAGTTTTCATTTAGGCGTGGCAGTTCTATAATGATACGCATTATCTCAAGTGCATTTTCTGTCACTTCTTTTAATGAAGTGAACCGTTTAGCTACAGGACAGATTCCGCATGACTGACAACAATACCGCATTAAAGAAGGCTGGCCTGAAAGTAACGCTTCCTCGTTTAAAAATTCTGGAAGTTCTTCAGGGACCGGATAACCATCACGTCAGTGCGGAAGACTTATACAAACGCCTGATCGATATGGGTGAAGAGATTGGTCTGGCGACCGTGTATCGCGTACTGAACCAGTTTGATGATGCCGGTATCGTGACCCGACATAATTTCGAAGGGGGCAAATCCGTCTTCGAACTGACTCAACAGCATCATCACGATCACCTGATTTGCCTCGACTGTGGCAAAGTGGTCGAATTCAGCGATGACTCTATCGAAGCGCGCCAGCGTGAGATTGCCACTAAACATGGTATTCGTTTAACGAATCATAGCCTCTATCTTTACGGCCACTGCGCTGAAGGCGATTGCCGCGAAGATGAGCATGCGCACGACGGTGTTGCAAAATAAGTTTTGAATCACGTCAGTCCCCCGCTCAACGTTGAGCCGGGGATTAACGTATCAGTAAAATTTAAGTACGAAATAGTCACAATCACCGCCAACCATCCGCCGACTATCCGCAAAATGTGATAACCTCCCCCGCGGCTAAATCAAAATAACACGCGTAGAAAACGTGATGACTCAAAAACTCCAAATGAGCCATGATGTCCCACAACATTTTATTTTTGTTACTTTTATATGCGCACCAGACGTTAGAACCCGCATGGAACAGTTAAGAGGCTCACGGTGTTAAAAGAAGAGATCTTTGCATTTTTGGCAGAAGAGACCCGTCATTTTTCTTTTGACTCGCTGGACGACTTTCATACGGCCCAAACGATGGCAGAACACTTCAATGTGAAGCGTAATACCATCAGCCACTATCTGAATCAGCTCATTGACGATAATCTGGTCATAAAACTAAATACCCGGCCCGTCTATTTTCTGCACAAAGCCGTTTTTGAAGAACAGTTTTTTCGTGTCAGTCAGTCCGTCTTCTCTGGCGCCGCTGAGCTAAAAAAGCATCAATATAAACAACAAGACACGTTTGCCGGATTGATCGGTTCCCAGGGAAGTTTAGTCCCCGTTATAGAAAAATTGAATACCGCGATCTGTTATCCCCCTCACGGTCTATCAGTAATGCTGTATGGCCCGACCGGCAGCGGTAAGAGCATGCTGGCACAATTATCCTGGCAGCGAGCTGTGGAGAAGAAAATCCTGCCCCCCACCGCGCCATTTATTGCGTTCAATTGTGCTCAATATGCCAACAACCCTGAATTGCTTTCGAGTCACCTCTTTGGCTATATCAAAGGTGCATTTACAGGGGCAGATAAAACCAGCGAAGGACTTCTGCAAAAAGCCGATGGAGGGGTGCTATTTCTGGATGAGATCCACCGCTTACATCCGGAGGGTCAGGAAAAGTTATTCACCTTTATGGATACCGGGCGTTTTCGTCGCATGGGGGAAAGCGAAAAAGAAATCAGCGCTCAGGTCAGACTGGTTTTCGCCACAACCGTCTCGCCCAAAGAGTATTTTCTGGAAACGTTTATACGTCGTATCCCGCTGAATATAGCCATTCCTTCGTTGGAACAGCGCGGTGAAGCGGAAAAAATCCAGTTTATTTATGCCTTTTTCCTGCATGAGTCGAAACTGCTCAAGCGAAATATCAAACTGTCCCCACAGGTGCTGAACGTCTTAAAACGACACATCTACAGCGGAAATATCGGTGAATTAAAAAATACCATCACCTGCCTGAGTGCCACGCGTTTTGCAAAGTCTCAAGCAGATCAGTGCCTCTCTTTACACTTAGACGATCTACCAGACAGCTTTATGCCGCATGGTGTGCAAATTAATCACCAGGTTGTAGGAACCGCTGTCGAATTTACCCCTTCGATGACGCTACAGCAATTGGTTCTCCCTGTAGTACCGTTGAACCATTTTATTAGTGAATTCTGGGATAAGATCTTCAGCCTGTTTCAGCAAAATAGCGAAAATGTACTGCTCCCAGAAGTCTCTCGTGAAATCGATACGCTGTTCGATAAGATCATATTTAACCCAACAGCACAAAACGATCACCCGGCCATTTATTCACATCTCAATACTATCCAGGATATTGTTCAGCAGATAGAAAGCAAACATTCGGTCCAATTTAACGGTAATCGACTGTACGGCTTAGCATGGTATTTATTCACTAAAAATAAGCAGGGTAATGACGGCATCCTGGCGCATAAAAAAACGCTCAAAAATTTACATCAGTATATTAGCCAACATTTGGCAGAAGAGAACCTGATTGCGAGTATGTTATCAACACAGATCGCCCAGCGATTTGATCTCAAGATTACCCAGGAAGATGACGTTTTCTTCACGCTATATTTGAAAAGTATGAAGATGGTGGCCGTTGCACCACGAACCAAAGCGGTCATTCTGGCACATGGCTATGCAACGGCCAGCAGTATTGCCAATGTCGTGAACCGCATGTTGGGTGAAACCCTTTTTGCCTCCTTCGATATGCCTATCGACACGGCCATCAAAGATATCGCCAGTAATATACTGCAGTACATTAATGATAATGATATGTCCAATGGGCTGGTCATTCTGGTAGATATGGGGTCGTTAACGGATATTTACTCTGAGTTCAATAAAAGCATCCATTTCCCTGTCGCCATTATTAATAATGTCTCCACGGCAATGGCGCTACACGTCGGTGAGTTATTATTAGATAACGCTCCGCTGGAAAGCATTGTTGAGAACGTCACCTCTTACCAAAAGAATGACAGTAAAATCATCTATTCAGAGCAGGTCAAACGTCCAGTAATCATTACCAGCTGCTATACCGGAATGGGTACTGCGCAGCGAATACAGACATTGCTGGAAGACAGTATTCCGAAAGAAGCAGGGGTGGATGTTATCGCCTATGACCACCAGCTACTGCTTTCAGAGTCCTCCCGCCAGTCACTGTCTCAGTTCTATGACATTATTGCTGTTGTCGGAACAGCTAATCCGGATATCCCCTTTATTCCCTATATTTCATTGGATGACCTGATCAGCGGCCGGGGTGATGTTCGCCTGGAAACGGTTTTCCAGGGCATTGCTGATACCGATATGATTCAGACCATCAACGACAGATTGGTACATAACTTTTCGCTCAAGCGGGTCATCGCTCAGTTGACGATTCTGGATACCGGAAAAATCCTTGAGCACCTTGATATCTGTATCAGTACTCTCGAAAGATTACTCAAAAAACGCTTAGCCAATGAGACGAAGATTAACCTGTATGTCCATGCCAGCTGCATGCTGGAACGTTTGATTCGTCAGATTCCTCTTGAGAACTACCCGGCACAGCAGACGCTTAGTCAAAGTGATAAAGAAACACTGTGCATGATTCAGGATGCCTTTAGTGTCATAGAAGATACCTATAGTGTCACCATTCCGTTCAGCGAAATCGGCTATATTTACGATATTATAAAACCAAATTAATCCTTTAAAATCATACTAATGGATTAACCCTCCCCTCTCACCTCCTTCCGTTTTGACATTAGCTGGCATGATTCCTGCTATCTCAATTCAGTCTCATCATTTATGGCGACGCCTGTAGTGTCGTCACTCATTGTGGAGCATGGAGCGGTATGCGTAAGTTTTTGTTCGCCAGTCATGGCAGATTTGCTGATGGAATCAGGGATTCACTGGAAATGGTCGTGGGTAAAAATGAAGATATTTCCACGCTGTGTGCCTACACCGAGGATGTGCCTGATATCAAACTCAGCGTACAAAAATTCATGAGCACGTTGGGCAGCCAAGATGAAGCCATTGTGATCACCGATATCTCTAAGGGAAGCGTGACTAACGAGTTTATTACTCATCTTGACGATCCGCGCCTGCATTTAATCACCGGACTCAATTTACCGTTACTGATTGCATTGATTCTGGAAAACCCCGATACCGACGACACCCAAGCGCTAATTAGAACCGCCGTTCTGGAATCCAAAGAAACCATCCAGTACTGCAATGATGTGTTATTCAACAGCCCCCCAAAATCAGATGATTTTTAATGCCAGGAGCGAACATGAAAAATAAAGTTGAAACGTTATTTGGTGACAATAAATTCATTCTTGCCATGCTGCATTTGAAAGGTGAAAACGACCGTGATGTCCTCGAAAATGCAAAAAAAGAGATCGCTATCTATCAACAAAATGGCGTAGATGCGGTGATTGTTGAAAACTATTTTGGCACCCCTGCACAAGTTGAAAGCGTGCTGCATTACCTCGACAGCACTCAACCGGGTATTACCTACGGCGTCAATCTGTTAGACGATGATAAGAAAGGGTTTGAGTTAGCCAAAAAATATCACGCCAGCTTTATCCAGTTAGATTCTGTTGCCGGACATTTGCCTGTCGATGAAGACCTCTCATTTGCCCAATTTATTGAGGAAAATCGTCGCAATGCTTCTTTTGCCGTATTCGGTGGTGTACGTTTCAAGTATCAACCCTACAAATCTGGACGCAGCTTGCAGGAAGACCTGACGCTAGGGATGCAACGCTGTGACGCCATTGTCGTCACCGGTGATGCCACCGGACAGGAAACAGATGAAGATAAAATCCGCGAATTCAGGGCCATCATTGGTGACTTTCCATTAATTATTGGTGCCGGGATCACCCTCGACAATTGTCAGCATCAGTTGACCATGGGTTCAGGTGCAGTGGTAGGAAGTTATTTCAAAGATACCTATAAAGACACCGGCGATGTCTGTGCCGAACACGTTTCACAGCTAATGCAAAAGGTTAAACAAAATGATTAAATTATTACGTGTAGACCATCGCTTATTACATGGCCAAGTAGCTTTTGCCTGGACTGCGGCGCTGCAGGCCGATTGCATTCTTATTGCCAATGATGACATCATCAATGATGAGTTAAAAATGACGGCCATGCGCCTGGCGCGACCGAATAACGTTAAATTGGTTATTAAAAATATTGCAGATTCGATCAAAGCCTTACAAAGCGGCGCGACAGAAAAATATAACCTCTTTATTGTTGTTGCATCGATTAATGATGCACACGCGTTGGCAATGGAATACGAAAAAATTGTCAGTATCAATCTGGGTGGGATTAAATCTGCACCGGGCACGCGTCAAATATCAAAAGCCATATTTATTACCGACCACGACGTTACACAATTAAAAGAACTGGATAACAAAGGTGTCGAACTTGAGATCAGGCAAGTACCGAACGATACCCGACTGAAAGCTATCGCCTTACTGGGATGAGGTAGTGGATATGAGCTTACTAATGCAATCCTTTTTATTGGGTGGTTTATCCTGTGTCGGTTACCTGGACTCCATCTTCGGTACCGCCATGCTCCGACGTCCGATCGTAATGGGGCCGTTGGTGGGGCTAATTATGGGCGATCTCACCAATGGCATCATTATTGGTTCGGCCATTGAACTTGTGCTGTTAGGCGCATTCCAGATTGGCGCATCTAATCCCCCTGATGTGACGTCTGGCGGTATTTTAGGCACCGCCTTTGCCATTGCCTCTGGGCAAAACGTGGCCACTGCCGTAGCTCTTGCGGTACCTATTGCTACGTTGGTATTGGTATTACAAAACGCCGTGTATATCTTTGTCTTGCCGATATTTTGCCGTCGCGCAGACAAACATGCGTTAAATGCCAATATCAGCGGCGTGGTCCGCATGCATATTTACTCTACCCTCGCCTGTTCCGTGCCGTTTGCGATTCTGGTTGGTTTTGCTTTTTATGTTGGGACGCCGGTGGTTAATGCCATTCTCGAATCGATCCCCAAAGATATTATGACGGGAATGACTATCGCCACGGGCATCTTACCGGCGCTCGGTTTTGCCATGCTGGCGAGAATGATCATCAACAAAAAAGTATTCCCCTATTTCTTCTTTGGTTTTCTACTAGCGGCATATTTAAAACTACCGCTGGTCGGGATCGCCCTGTTTGGCCTGTTCCTCGCAATCGTACTCGTTAATAACGAAGCAAAAAAACAAGAGGTCATCGATGACAACGAATTCTGATGTCAAAATTACCAAACGCGATCTCTGGAGCGTCTATTTCCGCTCATTGACCATGGAATCGTCGTGGAACTATGAGCGTATGATGCATATGGGTTATACCTTTTCGATGGTGCCCATTATCCGTAAAACGTGTAAAACCGACCAGGAAATCTCCGACGCGCTGGTCCGGCATTTGGAGTTTTTTAATACCACGCCTCACTTGTCGACGCTGCCGCTGGGGATTACGTCAGCCATGGAAGAGCGCCGGATGCTCGACGATGACTTCGACGCCAGCTCAATCAACGCCGTGAAGGCATCGCTGATGGGTCCATTAGCGGGTATTGGTGATTCATTCTTCTGGGGAACGCTGCGTATTATCGCCGCGGGGTTGGGGATTTCATTAGCATCATCCGGCAATATTCTGGGACCGCTACTGTTCCTGCTGGTGTTTAACATTCCCCACTACTTTATCCGCTACTTCTGTTTGATGGGCGGTTACCGACTGGGTGCTGATTTCTTCAAAAAAATGGAGGAGTCGGGAATGATGCAGAAAATCACCTACGGTGCGGCAATATTGGGGCTGATGGTCATAGGAGGAATGACCGCCACCATGGTCTCATTGAACGTTCCCTTTGTGATTGGCGAAGGTGCTTATGCCGTGCCGTTACAAAAGATTTTAAACGATATTATGCCGTGTCTGTTACCGATGGGGGCATTTGGCGTAATGTATTATCTGTTAGGGAAGAACATCCAAATTTCCCGCATTCTTATTGGCATCGTTGTCGTATCAATACTGGGTGCCTATTTGAATATTCTGGGTTAACAAAAACAGCAACGGGCGGAGACTATCCGCCCGTTTTTTACCTGTCATTTTACTGCGCTGTGTTCTTGCTGCGGATTTCCCGCCATACCTTGTCGCAATCAGCCGAAACGGCCTGATCGTTGCCCGTACGCGTCGCCTGGATACACTGCTGATAATCCAGTACGCGAACACTTTCTTCATTGGCAAACTGCTGGTGCTGCTTTTCTTTCTTCAGCACGTTTAACACGCTTTGGCAGGCCTCGATTTTCTCTGGCGATCCCTGTGCGGTGTTGATGCAGGCGCTGTAGGCTTCTTTCAAACGGCTGTCTTCTTTTGGCGCCGGAGATTGTGCGCAGGCCACCAGCCCAGATGCCATGACGGCGATGAGTATCAGTTTTTTCATAGA
>NZ_SZXN01000080.1:31357-44062 GCF_005281195.1 Citrobacter sp. wls613 | reverse complement strand
GCAGGCACCTGGCCTGCCGCGGTTGGCATTAGAAGATGGTGAATGGTGCAATCACGATGAACTTCACGTCGCGCTCATCCTGGAACATGTTGCCGTAACCACCACTCCAGCTTGGGATGTCTGAATGGTTGTCGTATTGGGTGAAGTGCAGTTTAAACATCGTGCCTTTCGCACGACCGTCCTGCAGGGTGTAGACCGCATCCAGGCTGTAAGACGATTCTTCGATGGTACGATTTTTGTCGTAGTATGCATCCGGGTTAGTCTGCCAGGTCGATGGCTTAGCGTCCCAGGCGTAAACATAGGAGGCACCCACAGCCCAACCCGGCAGGTTCCAGTTTTTCAGGTCATACATTGCGCCAAAGAAAACCGCTTTTTCGCCGTTGGCGTTGAAGTCAGAGCGGTTATCCCACCACACGTCCAGACGACCGTTTGAGGAGGCATAGGTTGGCGTCATACGCTGCAGGAAATAGCCCTGCTGTCCGTCCGCTTTCACCCAGGTACCTTCCAGACGCAGATCAACCACTTCTGCCACTTTGTAGCCAAAGGTCAGCGCCTGCAGCCAGGCGGTACCGTCATAAATATTGTTAACGGTACGGTCATCAACCTTATCGCGCGCGCCGTAGAACTGATAGCTGGTGGTGAATGGATTGCCGCCTAAATCAAATTTGTAACTGGCTTTCGCGAAGTATTGATCGACATAGCCTTCGGACTGACCAAATGCCGCTTCCAGCAACAGGTTGTTTTTGAAGTCATATTTCGCGCCGACCGAATGAAGGTAATCTACCTTGGTCTTTTTATCGGCCTGATAGAATTTATCGACTTCGATGTGCCACGGTGCTTTATATTCGTTAGCCCACATGTAGGAGAAGCTCAGCGCACCGGCATCACCATAGTCAAAGTTAGCACCGGCTTCAGCACCCTGATAAGTACCCGGCATAAAGCTCCAGTGCGGAGCCAGCAACGTCTGCCCGGTGGGTTGAATATAACCAGCGCGCGCCCAGGTTGGGCCGTATTTGAATTTAGCTGCTGCTTTATAAAGGCTAATCCCGCTCTTATCGCCGGAGTAATCTTCGTCATAGCCTTTATTTTTGGAAGAGAATGCGATTTCGTTTGGATGACCGCTTTCGCTACTTTCGTTCATTTCAATAGCGGTAAATGCAGCGATATCAATACCAAACATATCAGCCGCGTAACCGGACTGGAAGTCGAGGTTGGCGTTCCAGGTGGAGTGCGAAAGGTTGGTTTTGTATTTGTCATGATCGGTCACATCTTTACGGTCACGCTCACGCTGCCAGTAATAGATGCCGCCGGTTAAGGTTGAGTCATCAATAAATCCTTCGGCATGTACCTGGGGAGCGACAACAAAACCCGACATTGCTGTGATACCGGCGATAGCCAGCGCCAGCGTACTACGTTTGCCACTAAACGTACGCATATGTTAATCCTCTTTGACGTATAACCCTTCGTCTTTCAAGCCACATCTGCGTTGGCGTTCCTCGCTCATCCCAGTCACGTACTGATGTACGCTCTTGGGAATTCGCTGCGTCGCCGCCTTGATGCAACTCGAAATCCATTGGGTATAAAATGCTGCCGATAAAAGCGGTCAGCGAAAAAACAAAAAGTAAAAAAAGTAGCGCTGAGAAAACCTCATTGACTACAATGAATAGACTATTTTTCGCGACGCGAATTATCAATCTCTTTTTGTAACCAGTATGTAAGAATATGAGCAACCGCACATATTTGATTGCTTTCTGTTACATTTTCATGTGCAGATATAAAAACGTTGAAAAATGAAAAAAATGCTTGTTTTCCATATGGATGAAAGCGGTTACAGTCAGAGTCATCCTCGGGCATAAGGTTTTGATGGGTAATTAATTAATTCTCCGGACACGACGGAATAATAATTAATTCGCTCTGCAAACAGAGCCAGTAATGCAGGATGTCGAGATAAAAAAAACGCCGCAGAGCGCGGCGTTTGACAGGGGGTGTTGCAGCTTACTCGCCCACTTTAGCCCACGTATCACGCAGACCCACAGTACGGTTAAACACCAGCTTATCCGCCGTTGTATAGCGGCTATCGAGGCAGAAGTACCCTTCACGTTCAAACTGGAAGGCTTTACCCGCAACGGCAGCCTGCAGCGATGGTTCGCCATAGCCCTGTTTGATAACCAGTGAATCCGGGTTAATAACGGACAGGAAGTCATCCGCCGCCCCTGGGTTCGGCACGCTGAACAGACGATCGTACAGACGGATTTCAATTGGCAGTGCATGTGCCGCACTGACCCAATGAATAACGCCTTTGACTTTACGCCCATCGGCCGGATCTTTGCTCAGCGTGTCAGCGTCATAGGTGCAGAAAATAGTGGTGATATTGCCTTCTGCGTCTTTCTCAACACGCTCGGCTTTAACAACATACGCGTTGCGCAGACGCACTTCTTTGCCCATCACCAGACGCTTGTACTGCTTGTTGGCTTCTTCGCGGAAATCTGCGCGATCGATCCAAATCTCACCGCTGAACGGCACTTCACGGCTGCCCATTTCCGGTTTATTCGGATGGTTCGGCATAGTAACCAGTTCGCTTTCACCCTGCGGATAGTTTTCGATAACCAGTTTCACTGGATCGATAACCGCCATCGCGCGCGGTGCGTTTTCGTTGAGATCTTCACGAATACAGGATTCCAGAGAGGCGATCTCAATGGTGTTATCCTGCTTGGTCACGCCAATACGTTTACAGAACTCACGGATAGCGGCAGCAGTATAACCACGGCGACGCAGGCCAGAGATAGTCGGCATACGCGGATCGTCCCAGCCTTCAACGTGCTTGTCGGTGACCAGCAGGTTCAGCTTACGCTTGGACATCACGGTATATTCCAGATTCAGGCGCGAGAATTCGTACTGGCGCGGGTGAACCGGAATGGTGATGTTGTCCAGTACCCAATCGTACAGACGACGGTTGTCCTGGAACTCCAGCGTACACAGGGAATGCGTGATGCCTTCCAGCGCATCGCTGATGCAGTGGGTAAAGTCGTACATCGGGTAGATGCACCACTTATTACCGGTCTGGTGGTGCTCGGCAAATTTAATGCGGTACAGCACCGGGTCGCGCATGACGATAAACGGCGAGGCCATATCGATTTTCGCGCGCAGGCAGGCTTTCCCTTCTTCAAAACCACCGGTACGCATTTTTTCGAACAGCGCGAGGTTCTCTTCAACGCTACGATCGCGGTACGGGCTGTTTTTACCAGGCTGCGTCAAGGTGCCACGGTATTCACGGATCTCGTCAGCTGACAGTTCGTCGACGTACGCCAGGCCTTTGTTGATAAGCTCTACCGCATAGGCATGCAGCTGGTCGAAGTAATCCGACGAGTAGCGAATATCGCCAGTCCAGTGGAAACCTAACCATTCAACGTCATTTTTGATGGATTCAACGTACTCGATGTCTTCTTTAACCGGGTTCGTATCATCAAAACGCAGGTTGCACTGGCCCTGGTAATCTTGCGCAATACCAAAGTTCAGACAAATGGATTTCGCGTGGCCAATGTGCAGATAGCCATTTGGCTCCGGCGGAAAACGGGTATGGATAGTGGTGTGCTTACCACTGGCCAGATCTTCATCGATGATCTGACGAATAAAGTTACTCGGGCGGGCTTCAGCCTCACTCATCGTGGATTCCTCAAAGCGTAAACAACGTATAACGGCGTATGATCTTATAAGCAGGACTGACTGACAACCTTTAGTTACGCAAAATACGTATCAGACAGTCATTATGCGGGCATTTGCTGCAAAAAAAAGCGGCGGAGATTGCTCCCCGCCGCTGGTGACGCATTTCATGTTGCCGGATGGCAGCGCTTACGCCTTCTCCGGCCTACGCGCGATTACTTACTTTTAATCTCGTACAGTGGCGTTTGACCGGCAACCACATGGCCTTCGGCTTTAATCACCAGGCCACCGAAGTCATCGCTGTTGCTGCAGACAACCGGGCTAATCATTGAACGAGCATTGGCGTTCAGGTATTCCAGATCCATTTCCAGGATTGGCTGACCTGCTTTGACTTCCGCACCTTCTTCCACCAGACGCGTAAAGCCTTTACCTTCCAGCGCCACGGTATCGATACCCATGTGGACCACGATCTCCGCGCCTTTCAGCGTTTCCAGGCAGAACGCATGGTTGGTATTGAAGATTTTCACAATGGTACCCGCTGCCGGAGAAACCACGATTTTGTCGGTTGGTTTCACCGCCACGCCGTCGCCGACCGCTTTGCTGGCGAAGGCTTCATCAGGCACCTGCTCCAGCGCAACCACGTCACCGGTAATCGGAGAAACCAGCGCTTCAACGGTGACAGCATTCGCCACAGCCTGCGGTTTTGCAGCCGGGGCTGCTGCAGGCGCGCTGTCAGCAGACGCTGCGGCAACTGGACCACGTGCGACAACTTTCTTCATTTCGTCGCCAATAGATTCCGCTTTCGCGCCGACGATGACCTGAATAGTCTGCTTGTTCAGCTTAACCACACCGGAAGCACCCAGGCGTTTACACATTGCATCGCTCACTTTCGCGGAGTCGACAACGGTCAGACGCAGGCGAGTGATACAGGCATCAATGGCTTTCAGGTTATCGGTACCGCCAACCGCAGCAATGTAGCTGGTGGCCAGTTGTGCTAAACCTTCTTCGGTGTTGCTGTTGGCTTCGTCAGTAACAATTTCATCGTCTTTATCTTCGCGGCCCGGCGTTTTCAGGTTAAACATACGAATAACCGCGCTGAACAACACAAAGTAGATGACGAAGAACACCAGCCCCATCGCGACCAGCATCCAGACGTTCTTACTTGCAGCCGGCAAGTTGTACATCAACACGTAGTCGATAGCACCTGCTGAGAAGGAGAAGCCCGCGTGGATCCCCAGTAATGTCGCAACGAACAGGCTGATACCCGTTAACAATGCGTGCAGGAGATACAGCAATGGTGCCAGGAACATGAACAGGAATTCCAGCGGCTCGGTCACACCGGTCAGGAACGCGGTGATGGCCACGGACAACAGCATACCGCCAACCATCGGACGACGCGCTTTCGGAGCGGCAAAGTACATTGCCAGTGCCGCACCCGGCAGACCAAACATCATGATCGGGAAGAAGCCGGACATGAACATACCTGCAGTGCCGTCACCCGCGTAGAAGCGGTTGATGTCACCGTGGAAGACCGCACCTGCCGCGTTGGTGAATTCACCAATCTGGAACCAGGCGATGGTGTTCAAAACCTGATGCAGACCGGTTGGGATCAGCAGACGGTTGATGAAACCAAAAATACCGGAACCCAGCGCGCCAGCGCCCACGATCCACTCACCACCCGCATGGATGGCATTTTGTACCGGCGGCCATACGTAGCCGAAGATAGCCGCCAGAACCAGACAGAAGAAACCGGTGGCGATTGGCACAAAGCGTTTACCGCCGAAGAAGCTCAGGAAGTCAGGCAGTTTGATGCCAGACCAGCGGTTATACACGGCACCGCCGACCAGACCGGTAATGATACCTGCCAGCACACCCATATTGATCGCCGGGTTAATGGTAACCATTGCTTTGGTCAATATGAAATAACCCACTGCACCTGCCAACGCTGCCGCACCCGCACTGTCTTTAGACCAGCTGGATGCCACACCGATGGCAAATATTAACGCGAGGTTATCAAAGATGGCCCCACCCGCTTGCGCGATGAAGGCGACGTTAAGCAAATCTGGTTGGCCAAATCGCAGCAACAGTGCCGCGACAGGCAGCACAGCGATGGGGAGCTGTAACGCCCTACCCAGCCGCTGGAAAAAACCTAAAATATTCATTTTATTCCCCCTACGAGACCCCGATTAGGCTCCTTTGAAGCCATATTTTTATTGTGCGACCAATTCTGACAGCAAGATATTCTGGAACAACGATATTAACCATTCATCTACATTCAGAGTGTGTGGAAAATTAATTCGTATCGCAAATTAAAAGCGTGTTTTTTGTGATTACAGTCACCAAGTATCGTTATTAACCCTCCCTTCCACTGGCTAACTACGAAAACTTATTTTATCATTCAAAAAATCGAAACGGATTGATCCTTACCGATGCAAAACCAGGTTACGCTTAATACTGCACAGCGACTCAATCCGCCAACTGCTTACATTGACTACTGAGGTGAAGAATGAGACTGATCCCCCTGAATACCGCTGAACAAGTCGGCAAATGGGCTGCTCGCCATATCGTTAACCGTATCAACGCGTTCAAACCAACGGCAGATCGTCCGTTCGTTCTGGGCCTGCCGACTGGCGGCACCCCACTGACAGCCTATAAAGCATTAGTCGAAATGCACAAAGCGGGCCAGGTTAGCTTCAAACATGTTGTCACATTTAATATGGACGAGTATGTTGGCCTGCCGAAAGAGCATCCAGAAAGCTACCACAGCTTCATGCATCGCAACTTCTTTGATCATGTTGATATTCCAGCAGAAAACATCAACCTCCTCAATGGTAACGCACCAGATATCGATGCAGAATGCCGTCAGTATGAAGAAAAAATCCGTTCCTACGGTAAAATCCACCTGTTTATGGGTGGTGTAGGCAACGACGGGCACATCGCATTTAACGAACCGGCGTCGTCTTTAGCCTCTCGTACGCGTATCAAAACGCTGACCCACGACACACGCGTGGCAAACTCTCGTTTCTTTGACGGTGACGTAAGCCAGGTGCCGAAATATGCGCTGACCGTTGGCGTGGGTACACTGCTTGATGCCGAAGAAGTGATGATTCTGGTGCTGGGCCACCAGAAAGCGCAGGCTCTGCAGGCTGCCGTTGAAGGTAACGTCAACCATATGTGGACCATCAGCTGCCTGCAGCTGCATCCAAAAGCCGTTGTGGTTTGCGATGAACCTTCCACAATGGAACTGAAAGTGAAGACGCTGAAATACTTTAACGAGTTAGAAGCCGAAAATATTAAAGGTCTGTAATGCTGTTTCCGCCCAGCCGAAAGCGTTGCAGGGCGGCATTTTTTGAAATCGGGGGTCGGAATGTATGCTTTAACCCAGGGCCGGATCTTTACCGGTCACGAAATTCTTGATGACCATGCGATTGTCGTCGCTGATGGCCTGATAGCCAGCGTTTGCCCACTGGCTGAATTACCGCCGGAGATTGAACAACGCTCATTGAATGGGGCCATTCTTTCCCCCGGTTTTATTGATGTGCAGTTAAACGGCTGCGGCGGCGTGCAGTTCAACGATACGGCAGAAGCTGTGACCGTTGAAACGCTGGAAATCATGCAGAAAGCTAACGAGAAATCGGGCTGCACTAACTACCTGCCTACGCTTATCACCACCAGCGATGAGTTGATGAAACAAGGCGTTCGCGTGATGCGTGAATACCTGGCAAAACACCCGAATCAGGCATTAGGACTTCACCTTGAAGGCCCATGGCTGAATCTGGTGAAAAAAGGTACCCATAACCCAAGTTTTGTTCGTCAGCCTGACGCTGCGCTGGTCGACTTCCTGTGCGATAATGCCGATGTGATCACCAAAGTCACGCTGGCACCAGAAATGGTTCCTGCTGACGTGATCACCCGACTGGTCAATGCCGGTATTGTCGTTTCAGCGGGTCACTCAAACGCGACGGTAAAAGAAGCCAAAATCGGTTTCCGTGCGGGCATTACCTTTGCAACACACCTGTTCAACGCCATGCCTTACATTACTGGCCGCGAACCGGGTCTGGCTGGTGCCATCCTTGATGAAGCCGATATTTATTGCGGTATCATCGCCGATGGTCTGCACGTCGATTACGTTAACATCCGTAACGCTAAACGCCTGAAAGGTGACAAGCTGTGCCTGGTGACCGACGCCACCGCGCCGGCGGGTGCAAATATTGAACAGTTCATTTTCGCTGGTAAAACAATATACTACCGCAATGGACTGTGTGTGGATGAGAACGGCACCCTGAGCGGCTCGTCATTAACCATGATTGAAGGTGTACGTAATCTGGTTGAACATTGCGGCATTGCGCTGGATGAAGTGCTGCGTATGGCAACACTCTACCCCGCTCGCGCCATCGGCGTGGACAAGCAACTCGGCAGTATCGCCCCTGGCAAAGTCGCCAACCTGACCGCGTTCACACACGACTTTAAAATTATCAAGACCATCGTTAATGGCAACGAGGTCGTTACAGAGTAAGAGAAAGAATGACACCAGGCGGACAAGCTCAAATAGGTAATGTTGATCTCGTAAAACAGCTTAACAGCGCGGCAGTTTATCGCCTGATTGACCAGCATGGGCCAATCTCGCGCATCCAGATTGCCGAACAGAGCCAGCTTGCTCCCGCCAGCGTAACTAAAATTACGCGCCAGCTTATTGAACGCGGGCTGATCAAAGAAGTGGATCAGCAGGCCTCCACCGGGGGCCGCCGCGCTATCTCTATCGTCACTGAAACACGCAATTTCCACGCCATTGGCGTGCGTCTTGGCCGTCATGACACTACGCTAACGCTGTACGATATGAGCAGCAAAGCCGTCGCTGAGGAGCACTACCCCTTACCCGAGCGCACCCAGGAAACGCTGGAACATGCGCTACTCAATACCATTGCCACCTTTATGGACAGCTGCCAACGGAAAGTCCGTGAGCTAATTGCCATCTCCGTTATTCTGCCAGGCCTGGTTGACCCAGAAAGTGGCGTCATTCGCTATATGCCGCATATTCAGGTTGAAAACTGGGGGCTGGTCGAGGCGCTGGAAAAACGGTTCCAGGTGACCTGCTTTGTTGGTCACGATATCCGTAGTCTGGCACTTGCCGAGCACTATTTCGGGGCAAGTCAGGACTGCGAAGACTCCATTCTGGTGCGAGTGCATCGCGGAACCGGTGCCGGGATCATCTCCAATGGACGCATTTTTATTGGCCGTAACGGCAACGTTGGCGAGATTGGCCATATTCAGGTAGAGCCGTTGGGCGAGCGCTGCCACTGCGGTAACTTTGGTTGTCTGGAAACTATCGCGGCCAACGCGTCCATCGAGCATCGCGTGCAAAACTTACTCAAGCAAGGTTATCCAAGTCGGCTAACGCTTGATGATTGCAGTATCAAATCGATCTGTAAGGCTGCCAACAAAGGCGATAACCTGGCATCGGAAGTGATTGAGCACGTGGGCCGCCACCTGGGTAAAACTATCGCTATAGCCATCAACCTGTTTAACCCACAAAAAATCGTTATTGCTGGTGAGATTACAGAGGCAGATAAGGTCCTGCTGCCAGCGATCGAAAGCTGCATTAATGCCCAAGCGTTGAAGGCATTTCGCCACAATTTACCCGTGGTTCGCTCCACGCTGGACCACCGTTCCGCCATTGGCGCATTTGCGCTGGTGAAACGCGCCATGCTCAACGGAACGTTGCTACAACGTTTGCTGGAAAGCTAATACACTTCATCCTTCAAGCTGCCTCTGTGTCGCTGAGGCAACTCGAATAATTGAGTGTATTTTATGTATAGTAACGCCTTCTTATTTTGATGTCGGATTGTCCATGGCCATTAAGAATGTAATTTGTGATATCGACGGCGTGCTGATGCACGACAATGTTGCCGTACCGGGTGCGGCAGAATTTTTGACCGGCGTGATGGAGAAAGGCTTGCCGTTAGTCCTGTTGACTAACTACCCTTCGCAGACCGGACAGGATCTGGCAAACCGCTTTGCCACCGCAGGTGTCAATGTTCCTGACAGCGTGTTTTATACCTCCGCCATGGCTACCGCCGATTTCCTGCGTCGCCAGGAAGGAAAAAAAGCCTATGTTGTCGGTGAAGGCGCACTGATCCACGAACTGTACAAAGCGGGCTTCACCATTACCGACGTTAACCCCGATTTTGTGATCGTCGGCGAGACGCGTTCCTACAACTGGGACATGATGCATAAAGCGGCATACTTTGTGGCCAATGGCGCACGTTTCATTGCCACCAACCCGGATACGCACGGTCGCGGTTTTTATCCTGCCTGTGGTGCGCTGTGCGCCGGTATTGAGAAGATTTCAGGCCGTGAGCCCTTCTACGTAGGTAAACCCAGCCCGTGGATTATCCGCGCGGCACTCAACAAAATGCAGGCGCACTCGGAAGAGACCGTCATTGTTGGCGACAACCTGCGTACCGATATTCTGGCTGGCTTCCAGGCCGGTCTTGAAACTATCCTGGTACTGTCTGGCATTTCCACCCTTGATGATATCGACAGCATGCCGTTCCGACCAAGCTGGATCTACCCGTCCGTTGCCGAGATAGATGTTATTTAAGCAACGCTGTGCCGGATAACCCTAAGAACACGTTAACCGGCACACTAAATAACCTCATCTAATAAAACCGCCATTTTTCTGGCGATTCATCAAAAAATACGCTCATTACATACTCTTTTTTCACTATTCAACAATCATCATTGAGTTTTTTCTTTTCTCCTCACCAAACTCCTTGCGCCCTCTGCGGCTTTACGGCATTTTCTTTATTAAGCAAACATAAAAAGCATCACGCAACGGGTTAACGGAGAAGGTTATGTGTTCTATTTTTGGCGTATTTGATATTAAAACCGACGCAGTTGAGCTGCGTAAAAAAGCCCTCGAGCTGTCTCGTCTGATGCGCCACCGCGGCCCGGACTGGTCGGGTATTTATGCCAGTGATAACGCGATCCTGGCACATGAACGTCTGTCCATTGTCGACGTTAACGCCGGTGCTCAACCGTTATACAACGTGAAAAAGACGCATATCCTGGCGGTAAACGGCGAGATTTATAACCATCAGGCGTTACGTGCTGAATACGGCGATCGCTATCAGTTCCAGACCGGTTCCGACTGCGAAGTTATCCTTGCGCTGTACCAGGAAAAAGGGCCTGAATTCCTTGACGACCTGCAGGGCATGTTCGCCTTCGCACTGTACGACAGCGAGCAGGATGCGTATCTGATCGGCCGCGATCACATTGGGATTATCCCTTTGTACATGGGTCATGATGAACACGGCAACTTGTACGTGGCGTCTGAGATGAAAGCGCTGGTTCCTGTTTGCCGCACCATTAAAGAATTCCCGGCCGGTAGCTACCTGTGGAGCAAAGACGGAGAAATCCGTCAGTACTATCAGCGCGACTGGTTCGAATACGATGCCGTAAAAGACAATGTGACGGATAAAGACGAACTGCGTCAGGCGCTGGAAGATGCGGTTAAAAGCCATCTGATGTCAGATGTGCCTTATGGTGTGCTGCTGTCTGGTGGCCTGGATTCGTCCGTGATTTCCGCTATCACCAAAAAATATGCAGCGCGCCGTGTTGAAGATCAAGAGCGCAGTGAAGCCTGGTGGCCGCAACTGCACTCCTTCGCCGTGGGCCTGAAAGGCGCACCGGATCTGAAAGCCGCTCAGGAAGTCGCCAACCACCTGGGGACCGTACACCACGAGATCCATTTCACCGTACAGGAAGGCCTGGATGCCATCCGCGATGTGATTTATCACATTGAAACCTATGACGTCACCACCATTCGCGCCTCAACACCGATGTACTTAATGTCAAGAAAAATCAAAGCGATGGGCATTAAAATGGTGCTGTCAGGCGAAGGTTCTGATGAAGTATTTGGCGGCTATCTTTATTTTCACAATGCGCCGGACGCAAAAGAACTGCACGAAGAAACAGTACGTAAACTGCAGGCACTGCATATGTTCGACTGCGCCCGAGCCAACAAAGCCATGTCGGCCTGGGGCGTTGAAGCCCGCGTACCGTTCCTCGACAAGAAATTCCTCGATGTCGCGATGCGCATCAACCCACAGGATAAAATGTGCGGTAACGGAAAGATGGAAAAACATGTCCTGCGTGAATGTTTTGAATCCTACCTGCCAGCCAGCATTGCATGGCGTCAGAAGGAGCAGTTCTCTGACGGCGTCGGTTATAGCTGGATTGACACGCTGAAAGAAGTGGCGGCAGAGCACGTTTCCGATCAACAACTGGAAACCGCCAGCTTCCGCTTCCCGTACAACACACCATCGTCTAAAGAAGCGTATTTGTACCGTGAGATTTTTGAAGAGCTGTTCCCGGTAGCCAGCGCCGCCGAGTGTGTGCCGGGTGGCCCGTCCGTCGCCTGTTCTTCTGCCAAAGCCATCGAATGGGACGAAGCGTTCAAAACCATGAACGATCCATCAGGCCGTGCGGTTGGCGTGCACCAGTCGGCTTATAAGTAAGCCATCATCCACTAAGAGCCCTGAGGGGCTCTTTTTTTATGTCGGTTTTACGTGCGGAAAAACAATTAATAACGAATAATTGCCGAATATTGCGTCACGCTGTTCGCAACCTAACCAAACAGTCACATTCCAGCTATTTTCAATGAAAAAGGGGTTGACGCTTCAAGGCTCAATACGCATAATGCGCCCCGCAACGCCGATAAGGTAACGCGAAAAAAAGATGGCTACGTAGCTCAGCTGGTTAGAGCACATCACTCATAATGATGGGGTCACAGGTTCGAATCCCGTCGTAGCCACCATCTTTTTTGCGGGAGTGGCGAAATTGGTAGACGCACCAGATTTAGGTTCTGGCGCCGCAAGGTGTGCGAGTTCAAGTCTCGCCTCCCGCACCATTCACCCGTAAGCGTTGCACGGATGGGGTATCGCCAAGCGGTAAGGCACCGGTTTTTGATACCGGCATTCCCTGGTTCGAATCCAGGTACCCCAGCCACTTTTCTTCGATATAGCGGTTCACCGCAACGGTCAT
>NZ_SZXN01000080.1:31104-31172 GCF_005281195.1 Citrobacter sp. wls613 | reverse complement strand
GCATTCCGAGGTTCGAATCCTCGTACCCCAGCCAATTTCAAAAAGTCGTCCACTTTGTGGGTGCACCC
>NZ_SZXN01000080.1:0-31094 GCF_005281195.1 Citrobacter sp. wls613 | reverse complement strand
GGGTCACAGGTTCGAATCCCGTCGTAGCCACCATATTAAGGGCGTATCGATTTAATTCGGTAAATCCAAAAAATTGTTGGGGTATCGCCAAGCGGTAAGGCTCTGGTTTCTGATACCAGCATTCCGAGGTTCGAATCCTCGTACCCCAGCCATTTTAGAAAAGCTCGCTTCGGCGAGCTTTTTGCTTTTCTAACGCCGGGTGACGGCAAGCCTTACCCGGCCTACATGACGCGTAGGCCTGATAAGCGCAGCGCCATCAGGCACCACTTGAGCTACAACCCTAACGCATACTTCAGCGCCTGACGTTTTAACACGCCTGCACGCTCGGCGGCCATTAGACCAAGATTGCGCATAATACGCAGCGGCTGCAGGTTGTTGCTGAATCCGGCGTAAAACAGATCCATACCACTTTGCATGATGAAGTTATCGGTCATACGACGCGTTTGGTAGCGCTTCAGTACCCGCTGACTGGCCCACTGCTCACCATAGCTACGGGCGTTCACCAGCACATCAATTAACGCATCGACATCACGGTACCCCAGATTCACCCCCTGCCCGGCAAGCGGATGAATGGTGTGCGCGGCATCGCCCACCAGCGCAAGTCCTGGCTGTACATACTGCAACGCGTGGCGACGAGTAAGTGGAAACGCCCCTGCGGCAACAGGCGTAACGTCACCCAGACGTGAAGGGAAATATTTTGCGATTTCCGCCTGGAGCTGCGCCATATCGAGACTCTGCAACTGGCGGATGCGGGCCGGAGAGTCATACCACACCAGCGAAGCCCAGTTATCGAACAGCGGTAAAAACGCCCGCGGTCCGTCAGGGGTAAACTGCTGCCAGGTACTGTCTCCCGGTGAATTCTCGCATTGCACGGTAATCAGCATGCAGGATTGCGCGTACTGCCAGGCATGGATGCCAATCCCGGCCATTTGACGTACCTGAGAATTCGCGCCATCGGCACCAATCACCAGTTTTGCCGTTATCTTTTCACCGCCAGTCAGTTCAAGCTCATGCCGATCGTTATGTTGATGCAGAGAAATCAGTGATGCCGGCACGCGCAGGGTCACGTTGGGATGCGCCTCCATCGCCTGCCACAACGCCTGTTGCAGGACGTTGTTTTCGACCATATAGCCCAGCAATGGGAGTTTTAGCTCTGCCGCATCAAACACCACATGGGCATTCTCCCACTCCCAGGTTTCCAGACGACGATATGGATGAGTGCGCATGCCCTGCACCGCATCCCAGACACCCAACCCTTTCAGCAACGATGCAGACGCGGAGCTAATGGCTGAAATACGGATATCGGGCTGACTGTCAGCCACAAACGGCACGGGCGCGGCGTGCTCTATTACCGTCACCCTGAATCCATGCTGCGCCAGTCCCAGCGCCAGCGCGCCGCCGACCATCCCCCCGCCGACAATGGCAATTTCCGTTGGTTGATTTGTCATGGTCAATCATCCTGTTACATGTATTGTGTAAGTTTACAGGATTTTTTACCCCTTGAGGCTGACATCCGTCATACTGGTCACAACCGCGCCAACGCAGTACACTATGCGCCCTGCATTTCAGCCACAATTTCGCAAGAGCAAGTCGATGACTAAAAAACTCCATATTAAAACCTGGGGCTGTCAGATGAACGAATACGATTCATCGAAGATGGCCGATCTGCTGGATGCCACTCACGGGTATCAACTGACCGACGTGGCGGAAGAAGCGGATGTGCTGCTGCTGAATACCTGCTCAATTCGCGAGAAGGCTCAGGAAAAAGTTTTCCATCAGTTAGGTCGCTGGAAACTCTTAAAAGAGAAAAACCCGAATCTGATTATCGGCGTGGGTGGCTGTGTCGCCTCCCAGGAAGGCGACCATATTCGTCAACGTGCACACTACGTCGACATTATTTTTGGGCCACAAACCCTGCACCGCCTGCCGGAAATGATCAACAAAGTGCGCGGTAGCACCAGCCGTAGTCCAGTGGTGGATATCAGTTTCCCGGAAATCGAAAAGTTCGACCGCCTGCCGGAACCGCGTGCTGAAGGTCCAAGCGCGTTTGTGTCCATCATGGAAGGCTGTAACAAATACTGCACTTACTGCGTGGTGCCCTACACCCGTGGTGAAGAAGTCAGCCGTCCGGCGGACGATATCCTGCTTGAAATTGCCCAACTTGCGGCGCAGGGCGTACGTGAAGTCAATCTGCTGGGGCAAAACGTTAACGCCTGGCGCGGTGAGAACTACGACGGCACGACCGGCTCATTCGCAGATTTACTGCGTCTGGTGGCGGCGATCGACGGCATTGACCGTATCCGTTTCACCACCAGTCATCCAATTGAGTTCACCGACGATATCGTTGAAGTCTATCGCGACACCCCGGAGCTGGTAAGCTTCCTGCACCTGCCGGTACAGAGTGGCTCAGATCGCGTACTAAACCTGATGGGACGTACCCATACCGCGCTGGAATACAAGGCAATCATCCGCAAACTGCGCGCTGCACGCCCGGATATTCAGATTAGCTCCGACTTCATCGTGGGCTTCCCTGGCGAAACCACACAAGATTTCGAGCAGACCATGAAGCTGATTGCCGACGTTAACTTCGACATGAGCTACAGCTTTATCTTCTCAGCTCGTCCTGGCACGCCTGCCGCCGATATGGTTGACGACGTCCCGGAAGAAGAGAAAAAGCAACGTCTGTATATCCTGCAGGATCGCATCAACCAGCAGGCCATGGCCTGGAGCCGCCGTATGCTCGGCACCACCCAGCGTATTCTGGTCGAAGGCACGTCGCGTAAAAGCGTAATGGAGCTGTCGGGTCGTACCGAAAATAACCGTGTGGTGAATTTTGAAGGCACCCCGGATATGGTCGGTAAGTTTGTGGATGTTGAAATTACCGACGTCTGGACTAACTCCCTGCGCGGTAAAGTCGTGCGTACCGAGGACGAAATGGGCCTGCGCATCGCAGAAAGTCCGGAGTCGGTCATTGCGCGTACCCGCAAAGAGAATGATCTGGGTGTCGGCATTTATCAGCCGTAATTACCATAACCCCTCCTCTATCCCCTAAAGCGACAAACGAGCAAATCCCCAGGAGCATAGATAACTATGTGACTGGGGTGCGCGAGTGCAGGCAACGCCTCTGCGGCTTGAAGTATGACGGGGAGGGTCTTGTATTTCCTCTCTACGCCCCCATCTTCATTGCAATGCTTGCGCCTTTTCCCTGTGGCGTGAATAATTTCCCTACATGCCGGTAAATGTTCGACGTCCGGCGATATCTGCATAAGAGGAACGGTTTGAACATAGACACTCGCGAAATTACCCTTGAGCCCGCAGACAATGCCCGTCTGTTGAGCCTGTGCGGTCCTTTTGATGACAACATCAAACAGCTGGAACGTCGCCTTGGTATCGAAATTAACCGCCGCGACAACCACTTTAAGCTGACCGGTCGCCCGATTTGCGTTACCGCTGCGGCAGATATTTTACACAGCCTGTACGTCGATACCGCGCCAATGCGCGGCAAGACGCAGGACATCGAGCCGGAACAAATTCACCTGGCAATCAAAGAAGCGCGTGTCCTTGAGCAGAGCGCAGACAGCGTGCCAGAGTTTGGCAAAGCGGTGAATATCAAAACCAAGCGTGGCGTGATCAAACCGCGTACGCCGAATCAGGCGCAGTACATCGCCAATATTCTCGACCACGACATCACCTTCGGCGTCGGTCCTGCAGGGACGGGTAAAACCTACCTGGCGGTAGCCGCCGCGGTCGATGCGCTCGAGCGTCAGGAAATTCGCCGTATTCTGCTGACCCGTCCGGCGGTTGAAGCCGGTGAAAAACTGGGCTTCCTGCCGGGCGATCTCAGCCAGAAAGTCGATCCTTATTTACGTCCGCTGTATGATGCGCTGTTCGAAATGCTCGGCTTTGAGAAGGTGGAGAAGCTTATTGAGCGTAACGTCATTGAAGTCGCCCCGCTGGCTTATATGCGCGGTCGTACGCTGAACGATGCGTTCATTATCCTTGATGAGAGCCAGAACACGACTATCGAACAGATGAAAATGTTCCTGACCCGTATTGGCTTCAACTCCAAAGCGGTGATCACCGGCGACATTACCCAAATTGACCTGCCGCGCAGCACCAAATCCGGTCTGCGTCATGCCATCGAAGTGTTGGCTGAGGTCGATGAGATTAGCTTTAATTTCTTCCATAGCGAAGACGTGGTACGCCACCCGGTGGTTGCCCGTATCGTGACGGCGTATGAAGCCTGGGAAGAAGCAGAACAAAAACGTAAAGCCGAACAGGCAGCGGAACGCAAGCGTGAAGCCCAGGAACAGGAACAAAAATGAGTCAGGTTATTCTCGATTTACAGCTGGCATGTGAAGATAACGCCGGTTTACCGGATGAGCGCCAGTTTCAGGCATGGCTGGATGCGGTGATCCCGCAGTTTCAGGAAGAGTCAGAGGTCACCATTCGCCTGGTCGATGACGCTGAAAGCCACGAACTGAATCTGACCTATCGCGGGAAAGACAAGTCAACCAATGTGCTGTCCTTCCCGTTTGAGGCCCCACCGGGCATCGAACTGCCGCTGCTGGGCGATCTGGTCATCTGTCGTCAGGTGGTCGAAAAAGAAGCGCAGGAGCAAGGTAAGCCTCTTGAAGCCCACTGGGCACAAATGGTTATACACGGTAGCCTGCATCTCTTAGGCTACGACCATATCGAAGACGACGAAGCGGAAGAAATGGAATCCCTCGAAACAGAGATTATGCTTGCTCTGGGCTATGAGGATCCGTACATTGCCGAGAAGGAATAACCTGCTGCCGGTCAAGCCGGTGACAGGTCACGACGCCGGGCACTGAGTTTACGTGCCTTGAGCAATCTATTAACTAACATGAGAACCCATACGACGCCATGAGCGACGACAATTCACACAGTAGTGACACCTTACACAGCAAAAAGGGATTCTTTTCCCTGTTACTGAGCCAACTTTTCCACGGTGAACCAAAAAACCGCGACGAACTGTTGGAGCTGATCCGTGATTCCGGGCAAAACGACCTTATCGATGAAGATACGCGCGATATGCTCGAAGGGGTGATGGACATTGCGGACCAACGTGTTCGCGACATCATGATCCCCCGGTCCCAGATGATCACACTGAAACGCAACCAGACTCTGGATGAGTGTCTTGATGTCATCATCGAGTCCGCCCACTCGCGTTTCCCGGTGATCAGCGAAGACAAAGATCACATTGAAGGGATTCTGATGGCGAAAGACTTGCTGCCGTTTATGCGCAGTGATGCCGAAGCTTTCAGCATGGAAAAAGTGTTACGCCCGGCGGTTGTCGTACCTGAGAGCAAGCGTGTTGACCGCATGCTGAAAGAGTTCCGCTCTCAGCGGTACCATATGGCTATCGTTATCGACGAGTTCGGCGGTGTCTCGGGTCTGGTGACCATTGAGGACATTCTTGAACTGATCGTCGGTGAAATCGAAGATGAATACGACGAAGAAGACGATATCGATTTCCGTCAGCTTAGTCGCCACACCTGGACCATTCGTGCGCTGGCCCCGATCGAAGACTTCAACGAAGCCTTCGGCACCCACTTTAGCGACGAAGAAGTCGATACTATTGGCGGTTTGGTGATGCAGGCCTTTGGTCATCTGCCCGCACGTGGAGAGACTATCGACATTGATGGCTACCAGTTCAAAGTTGCCATGGCCGACAGCCGTCGTATTATTCAGGTTCATGTCAGAATTCCGGACGACTCACCCCAGCCAAAACTGGACGAATAAACCCGAAACTGGATCAAAGACTACATGGCATTTGCCCCCTTAATTGAACGCCAGCGCATTCGCCTGCTGCTGGCGTTATTATTCGGTGCCTGCGGGACGCTGGCGTTCTCTCCGTATGACATCTGGCCTGCGGCGATTATTTCGCTGATGGGTCTGCAGGCCTTAACTCTCAACCGTCGCCCACTCCAGTCTGCCGCTATCGGCTATGTCTGGGGAATGGGTCTTTTTGGCTCCGGCATCAACTGGGTCTATGTCAGCATTGCGCAATTTGGCGGTATGCCAGGCCCGGTTAACGTATTCCTTGTGGTATTGCTTGCGGCATACCTCTCGCTGTACACAGGTTTGTTTGCGGGCGTTCTGTCGCGCCTGTGGCCAAAAACCAGCTGGCTGCGGGTGGCGATTGCTGCCCCGGTAGTCTGGCAGATAACCGAATTCCTGCGCGGCTGGGTGCTGACCGGCTTCCCATGGCTACAGTTTGGCTACAGCCAGATTGACGGCCCGCTGAAAGGCCTGGCGCCGGTAATGGGCGTCGAGGCGATTAACTTCCTGCTGATGATGGTCAGCGGCCTGCTGGCGCTGGCGTTAGTCACACGTAACTGGCGTCCTCTGGTTACTGCCGTGGTATTGTTCGCTCTGCCCTTCCCGCTGCGCTACATCCAGTGGTATACGCTGGAGCCAGAAAAAACCACCCAAGTTTCGATGGTGCAAGGTGACATTCCGCAGTCGCTGAAGTGGGATGAAGGTCAGCTCATCAACACGTTGAAGATTTACCTTGATGCCACGCAGCCTGAAATGGGCAAATCACAGCTGATCATCTGGCCAGAGTCCGCTATTCCTGATCTGGAGATCAATCAGCAGCGTTTCCTCGGCATGATGGATGACCTGCTAAAATCTAAAAACAGCACGCTAATCACCGGTATTGTTGACGCACGCCTTAACAAGCAAAACCGCTACGATACCTACAACACCATCATCACGCTGGGTAAAGACAGTCCGTACAGCTATGACTCCAGCAATCGTTACAACAAAAATCACCTTGTCCCGTTTGGTGAGTTTGTGCCGCTGGAATCGATTCTACGCCCGCTGGCGCCGTTCTTTGACTTACCCATGTCATCCTTCAGCCGAGGGCCGTATGTGCAGCCACAGCTGCAGGCGCACGGCTTTAAGCTGACGGCGGCAATCTGCTACGAAATTATTCTTGGCGAACAGGTACGGGATAACTTCCGCCCGGATACGGACTACTTGCTGACCATCTCCAATGATGCCTGGTTTGGTAAATCCATCGGTCCATGGCAGCACTTCCAAATGGCGCGCATGCGGTCACTGGAGCTGGCGCGTCCGCTGTTGCGTAGCACTAATAATGGCATCACGGCGGTGATTGGCCCGCAAGGTGAAGTGCAGGCCATGATCCCGCAGTTTACCCGACAGGTACTGACCACCAGCGTTACCCCGACAACGGGTCTCACGCCGTATGCGCGTACCGGAAACTGGCCGTTATGGCTGATTACCGCGTTGTTAGGCTTTGGCGCGATCGTCATGAGTCTGCGCCAGCGTCGTAAATAATCTCTGCTCTCGTCATATTGCCGGATGTTGGCGCTCACGCGCCTTGTCCGGCTAACACATCCCCTCTCCTCTCCCATTCTGGCACGCCTATTGCTTTGTTATACAAGGCAAACGCTTTTTGGTTGAATGTGCAACCTGGTCGCACCAAATTTGAGCACAGGTAGCACCTGAAATGTGCAACAAGATATTTTTGCCCTCAAACGGTGCGGCGCACTTCGCAAAAATAAACAATAACACAGCAAATTCTTTACATTCATCCAAACTAAATGCTAACAAACACATACAAGACTGCACTTTTAAGTAGCAAACAATAACAACATCACAATGGGTATCAATGCGTCCCTGACGCAGACGATAAAGGAGTTGGATATGCAATTACGTAAGCTCGCCACTGCCATGCTGGTCGTGGGAATGTCTGCCGGTCTGGCGCACGCGGAAGATGCCGCCCCTGTGGCAAGCAGCACCCTGGACAAGATCGCTAAAAATGGCGTCATCGTCGTCGGACACCGTGAATCCTCGGTCCCGTTTTCCTACTACGATAATCAGCAGAAAGTGGTCGGTTATTCACAGGATTACTCCAACGCAATTGTTGAGGCCGTGAAGAAAAAGCTGAACAAACCTGACCTGCAGGTGAAGCTGATTCCGATTACCTCCCAGAACCGCATTCCGCTGCTGCAAAACGGCACCTTCGACTTTGAATGTGGTTCAACCACCAACAACGTTGAACGCCAGAAACAAGCGGCATTTTCTGACACCATTTTCGTTGTCGGCACCCGCCTGCTGGCGAAAAAAGGCGGCGACATCAAAGATTTCGCTGACTTGAAAGGCAAAGCGGTGGTTGTGACTTCCGGTACCACCTCGGAAGTGCTGCTGCATAAGCTGAACGAAGAACAAAAAATGGATATGCGCATCATCAGTGCGAAAGACCACGGTGACTCTTTCCGTACCCTCGAAAGCGGTCGCGCCGTCGCCTTTATGATGGATGACGCCCTGCTGGCTGGTGAACGCGCGAAGGCGAAGAAACCGGACAACTGGGAGATCGTCGGCAAGCCACAATCTCAGGAAGCGTACGGCTGTATGCTGCGTAAAGACGACGTCGCGTTCAAAAAGCTGATGGATGACACCATTGCACAGGCACAAACTTCAGGTGAAGCAGAAAAGTGGTTTGATAAATGGTTTAAAAACCCTATTCCGCCAAAGAACCTGAATATGAATTTCGAACTGTCGAGCGAGATGAAGGCCCTGTTCAAAGAACCAAATGATAAAGCACTCAACTAACTAAAATAAATGGGGCGAGTTCACCTGGCCCTCACGATTGTCGGGAAGCATGGACAGACTATACGCTGAGTGGCCGTTCCCCACTCAGCGCGAAAAATGAGCTTCTCAACAATCTTCGAGGGTAGCGCTGCTACCCTTTTTTTTTCTGGAGTAGATTTATGTCTATAGACTGGAACTGGGGGATTTTTTTACAAGAAGCCCCGTTCGGCAACACCACCTATCTCGGCTGGCTCTGGAGTGGTTTCCAGGTCACCGTCGCGCTTTCAATCACCGCCTGGATTATTGCTTTCCTGATAGGTTCCCTATTCGGCATCTTACGCACCGTTCCCAACCGTTTCCTTTCCGGGATAGGCACGTTGTATGTTGAACTGTTTCGTAACGTTCCGCTGATCGTACAATTTTTTACCTGGTATCTGGTGATCCCGGAACTGCTCCCAGAAAACATTGGCATGTGGTTCAAGGCTGAGTTGGATCCCAACATCCAGTTTTTCCTCTCCTCAATGCTCTGCCTGGGGCTGTTTACCGCCGCCCGCGTTTGTGAGCAGGTGCGCGCCGCGATTCAGTCTTTGCCTCGCGGACAAAAAAACGCCGCGCTGGCGATGGGGCTGACGCTACCGCAGGCCTATCGCTATGTTCTGCTGCCCAACGCCTACCGCGTGATCGTACCGCCGATGACATCAGAAATGATGAACCTGGTGAAAAACTCCGCCATCGCCTCAACCATCGGTCTGGTCGATATGGCAGCACAGGCAGGCAAGCTGCTGGATTACTCTGCCCACGCCTGGGAGTCGTTTACGGCTATCACCCTTGCCTACGTCTTGATTAACGCCTTTATTATGCTGGTGATGAATCTGGTTGAACGTAAAACTCGCCTGCCTGGCAATTTGGGAGGCAAATAATGTACGAATTTGACTGGAGTTCCATTGTCCCCTCCCTGCCGTATCTGCTGGATGGGCTGATGATCACGCTGAAAATTACCGTTACGGCGGTCATTATTGGCATCGTTTGGGGAACTATCCTTGCGGTAATGCGTCTGTCCAGCTTCGCGCCCATTGCCTGGTTTGCGAAGATCTACGTGAACGTATTCCGCTCTATTCCGCTGGTCATGGTGCTGCTGTGGTTCTATCTGATTGTACCAGGGTTCTTACAGAACGTATTAGGCCTGTCACCGAAAACCGATATTCGTCTGATCTCAGCGATGGTGGCGTTTTCGATGTTTGAAGCGGCGTACTACTCAGAGATTATCCGTGCCGGGATCCAGAGTATTTCTCGTGGACAGTCCAGCGCCGCGCTGGCGTTAGGGATGACCCACTGGCAGTCGATGAAGCTCATTATTCTGCCGCAGGCATTTCGCGCGATGGTGCCGTTGCTGCTGACCCAGGGCATTGTTCTATTCCAGGACACCTCGCTGGTCTACGTATTAAGTCTGGCAGATTTCTTCCGTACCGCCTCCACCATTGGCGAGCGTGACGGCACACAGGTCGAGATGATCCTGTTTGCTGGCGCCGTCTATTTTGTATTCAGTCTGAGCGCATCGTTGTTGGTCAGCTATTTGAAGAAAAGGACAGTTTAATGATTACCCTGAAAAATGTTTCTAAATGGTATGGTCACTTTCAGGTTCTGACCGACTGCTCCACGGAAGTTAAAAAAGGTGAAGTGGTGGTAGTTTGCGGTCCGTCAGGCTCCGGTAAATCGACGCTGATCAAAACGGTAAACGGCCTGGAGCCAGTGCAGCAGGGTGTGATCACCGTTGACGGTACCGTCGTGAATGACAAAAAAACCGATCTGGCCAAACTGCGTTCTCGCGTGGGCATGGTCTTCCAGCACTTTGAACTGTTCCCACATTTGTCGATCATCGAAAACTTGACCCTGGCCCAGGTAAAAGTACTTAAACGCGATAAAAAGCCTGCTCGCGACAAAGCACAAAAACTGCTTGAGCGCGTAGGACTGTCGGCCCATGCCGATAAGTTTCCGGCCCAGCTTTCTGGTGGACAGCAGCAGCGCGTGGCCATTGCCCGGGCGCTGTGTATGGATCCTATCGCCATGTTGTTTGATGAACCCACCTCAGCGCTCGATCCAGAAATGATCAACGAGGTGCTGGACGTCATGGTCGAGCTGGCTCATGAAGGGATGACCATGATGGTGGTCACCCACGAAATGGGCTTCGCTCGGAAAGTGGCGAACCGGGTAATCTTTATGGATGAGGGTAAGATTGTGGAAGACTCGCCGAAAGAAGAGTTCTTTGCCAATCCAAAATCAGATCGCGCCAAAGACTTCCTCGCCAAAATATTGCATTAATCTTTCCGGCGCGCACATCAAAGTGCGCGCCAAATCACGCTTTCTTTCTTCGCATCTCGAATCACATACAGCCCGGCGTTAACCTTGTCACGAAGTCCCACCCACAAGGAGTCACAATGGCACTTCCGATCCTGTTTGATTGCGATCCAGGTCATGACGACGCTATCGCAATCGTTCTCGCCCTCGCCTCACCGGAACTTGATGTTAAAGCCATAACATCCTCAGCGGGCAACCAGACGCCTGATAAAACCCTGCGTAATGTGTTGCGTATGTTAACGCTGCTCAACCGCTCGGATATTCCCGTTGCCGGAGGCGCGTTGAAGCCCCTGATGCGCGAGTTGATAATTGCCGATAACGTTCACGGAGAAAGTGGCCTGGACGGCCCCGTACTGCCGGAGCCGGCATTTGCCCAGCAAAGTTGTACAGCCGTGGAGTTAATGGCGAAAACCCTGCGCGAAAGTCCGGAACCGGTCACGATTGTATCAACTGGCCCCCAAACTAACGTAGCACTGCTGCTGAACAGCCACCCCGAGTTGCATAAGAAAATCGCCCGTATTGTGATTATGGGCGGCGCGATGGGACTCGGAAATTGGACACCGGCTGCTGAGTTCAATATTTATGTTGATCCCGAAGCGGCAGAGATGGTGTTTCAATCAGGTATTCCGGTAGTGATGGCCGGGCTGGACGTCACACATAAAGCACAAATTCATCGTGAAGACACCGAGCGATTGCGCGCGATTGGCAATCCTGTAGCGAGCATTGTCGCTGAGTTACTGGATTTCTTCTTCGAATATCACAAAGACGAGAAATGGGGATTCAAAGGCGCACCGCTACATGATCCATGCACCATTGCCTGGTTACTGAAGCCCGAACTGTTTACCACCGTTGAACGCTGGGTCGGCGTAGAGACGCAGGGAAAATACACGCAAGGCATGACCGTAGTGGATTACTATTTCCTGAGCGGAAATAAACCCAACGCCACGGTTATGGTTGACGTTGACCGGCAAGGTTTTGTCGATCTGCTGGCCGAACGGCTCAGGTTTTACGCCTGACATTTATCATTAAGTGCGTAGGCCGGATAAGACGCGTCGCGTCGCATCCGGCACAAAAAATCACGGCTCAAATGGTCTACGCTGGAACTGATCGTGACCACATTTCGGGCATAGCGGCAGCACGTCTGGCGTGTAAACGGCTAAATGGAAGTGGCATTTCTCACAGACCAGATTCCCCAACCCGACCACCTCACCACTGTGATAAACCCCGTGATGACTCAGGTCCTGGAATACTTCGCGCCATTCAAGCTGGGTTTTATCGGTAATATCCGCCAGTTCTTGCCAGATACTCTCTTTGATGACCCGCATAAAAACGCTGTCAGTCTCCTCATCAAGACTCTCTTCATAACTGATCGCGAACTCTTCAAGGTCGCGTCTGACGGCCCTGGTGAGTTCTTCTACCTCGGTTCGCGTTAACTCCCCGGTCTGCATAACTCGCTGACGTGCCTGGTCCACCAGCGCATCGATATCGCGTTCACCATTGCGCAGACGTTCGCTAAGTGACGTCACCAGTTCACGGTAATATTGAGCAACCTTGTTCATCGCTTCGCCTCCTGGGTCGTTAACTGTCTATAATAATAGACGTTATTTACACTACGCTTTGCAAGACTGTCCACAGAGTATGTAAATTCGTGCAATATTTATCCTTGCGGGAATTCAATGCTGAATGCGCGAAAGGCTGTTTTGACGCGGACGTTTGGGCTATGCTATGCGGATCTGAAACACCACATCTAAAGCTACGTTTGTAGCTGTATTGAAAACAGGACCACTGGCTGCCATGCAAGAGCAATACCGCCCGGAAGAGATAGAATCCAAAGTACAGCTTCACTGGGATGAGAAGCGCACATTTGAAGTTACCGAAGACGAGAGCAAAGAGAAGTATTACTGCCTGTCTATGCTTCCCTATCCTTCTGGTCGACTACACATGGGCCACGTACGTAACTACACTATCGGTGATGTGATCGCCCGCTATCAGCGTATGCTGGGCAAAAACGTTCTGCAGCCGATTGGCTGGGATGCCTTCGGCCTGCCAGCTGAAGGCGCGGCGGTGAAAAACAATACCGCGCCTGCTCCATGGACGTACGACAACATCGCTTACATGAAGAACCAGCTCAAAATGCTGGGCTTCGGCTATGACTGGAGCCGTGAGTTGGCGACCTGCACCCCGGAATATTACCGTTGGGAGCAAAAGTTCTTCACTGAACTGTACAAAAAAGGTCTGGTGTACAAGAAAACCTCTGCGGTCAACTGGTGCCCTAACGACCAGACAGTACTGGCGAACGAACAGGTTATTGACGGCTGCTGCTGGCGTTGTGATACCAAAGTTGAGCGGAAAGAGATCCCGCAGTGGTTCATCAAAATCACCGCATACGCTGACGAACTGCTGCGCGACCTGGACCGTCTGGATCACTGGCCTGACACCGTAAAAACGATGCAGCGCAACTGGATTGGCCGCTCTGAAGGCGTGGAGATCACCTTTGATGTCAACGGTTATGACAACACGCTGACCGTTTACACCACCCGCCCGGACACCTTTATGGGTGCCACTTATCTGGCCGTTGCCGCAGGCCACCCGTTGGCGCAGAAAGCCGCGGCGAATAACCCGGAACTGGCGGCGTTTGTTGACGAATGCCGCAACACCAAGGTTGCCGAGGCTGAAATGGCGACCATGGAGAAGAAAGGCGTCGACACTGGCTTTAAAGCGATTCATCCGCTGACCGGTGAAGAGATCCCGGTTTGGGCTGCAAACTTCGTGCTGATGGAATACGGTACAGGTGCCGTGATGGCCGTGCCGGGTCACGATCAGCGCGACTACGAGTTCGCAACCAAATATGGTCTGAGCATCAAGCCAGTTATCCTGGCGGCGGACGGTTCAGAACCGGATCTGTCTGAGAAGGCACTGACCGAGAAAGGCGTGCTGTTTAACTCTGGTGAGTTTAACGGTCTTGATTTCGAAGCGGCTTTCAACGCCATTGCCGACAAGCTTGTCGAAAAAGGTGTGGGTGAGCGTAAAGTTAACTACCGTCTGCGTGACTGGGGCGTTTCCCGTCAGCGTTACTGGGGCGCTCCAATCCCAATGGTCACGCTGGAAGATGGCACCGTGTTGCCAACCCCAGAAGATCAGCTGCCGGTTATTCTGCCGGAAGATGTGGTGATGGACGGTATCACCAGCCCGATTAAAGCCGACCCAGAGTGGGCAAAAACCACCGTTAACGGTATGCCGGCTCTGCGTGAAACCGACACCTTTGATACCTTTATGGAATCATCCTGGTACTATGCGCGCTACACCTGCCCGCAGTATCAGGAAGGCATGCTGGACTCTAAGGCTGCCAACTACTGGCTGCCGGTTGATATCTACATTGGCGGTATCGAACACGCCATCATGCACCTGCTCTATTTCCGTTTCTTCCACAAGCTGATGCGTGACGCGGGCATGGTAAACTCTGACGAACCGGCTAAACAGCTGCTGTGTCAGGGCATGGTGCTGGCGGATGCCTTCTACTACGTCGGTGCCAACGGCGAGCGTAACTGGGTTTCTCCGGTTGATGCTATCGTTGAGCGCGATGAAAAAGGCCGTATCGTGAAGGCGCAGGACGCCGAAGGTCATGAACTGGTCTATACCGGCATGAGCAAGATGTCCAAGTCAAAAAACAACGGTATCGACCCGCAGGTGATGGTTGAGCGTTACGGCGCAGACACCGTGCGTCTGTTCATGATGTTCGCCTCTCCGGCTGATATGACGCTTGAATGGCAGGAATCCGGTGTTGAAGGAGCTAACCGCTTCCTGAAACGTGTCTGGAAACTGGTTTACGAACACACCAGCAAAGGTGATGTTGCGGCCCTGAACGTTGACGCATTGAGCGACGATCAGAAAGCGCTACGTCGCGATGTTCACAAAACTATTGCGAAAGTGACCGATGATATCGGCCGTCGTCAGACCTTTAACACCGCGATTGCGGCGGTTATGGAACTGATGAACAAGCTGGCGAAAGCACCGCAGGAAGACGAGCAGGACAGAGCTCTGATGCAGGAAGCGTTGCTGGCCGTTGTGCGTATGCTCAACCCGTTCACCCCGCACGTATGCTTCACCTTGTGGCATGCGTTGAAGGGCGAAGGCGATATCGACAACGCACCGTGGCCGGTTGCTGACGACAGCGCAATGGTCGAAGACTCAACGCTGGTTGTGGTGCAGGTGAACGGTAAAGTACGTGGAAAAATCACCGTTCCAGTCAACGCCACCGAAGAGCAAGTGCGTGAACGTGCTGGCCAGGAGCATCTGGTAGCAAAATATCTTGATGGCGTTACCGTACGTAAAGTGATTTATGTACCGGGTAAACTCCTCAATCTGGTCGTTGGCTAAGCGCGGGAGGAAGCGTGCGACATCTGACAACTCTGTTGTTATCCCTGGTGGTGCTGGTCACCGCTGGGTGTGGTTGGCATCTGCGTAGTACTACGCAGGTACCGCCCACAATGAAAACTATGATCCTGGACTCTGGCGATCCGAACGGCCCGTTAAGCCGCGCGGTACGCAACCAGTTACGTCTGAACGACATCGAACTGCTCGAAAGCGGTTCTATGCGTAAAGATGTGCCGTCCCTGCGTCTGGGCGGCGTGAGTATCTCGAAAGACACGGCATCGGTATTCCAAAACGGTCAAACCGCCGAATACCAGATGGTGATGACTGTCAAAGCTTCCGTTCTGATTCCGGGTCACGACATTTATCCGATTAGTGCCAAGGTCTATCGTTCGTTCTTTGATAACTCACAGGCTGCACTGGCGAAGGATAACGAGCAGGATATGATCATCAAAGAAATGTATGACAAAGCGGCCGAACAGTTGATTCGTAAGCTGCCAAGCATACATATTGCTGATACTCAGTCATCCAGTGATGACGTACAGCCTGCTGAGAATGAAACAGCCGCGCCAACGTCTTCTCAGGCGCGTGTTTCCACCACGCTGGGTAACTGATGCTCAAGTTGTACCCTGAACAACTCCGCGCACAGCTCAAAGAAGGGCTGCGCGCGGCGTACTTATTACTGGGCAACGATCCCCTCTTGTTGCAGGAAAGCCAGGATGCCGTCCGTCTGGCCGCCACTGTGCAAGAATTCGAAGAACACCACACGTTCACCCTCGATACCAGCACTGACTGGGGGGCTATTTTTTCCCTCTGCCAGGCCATGAGCCTATTTGCCAGCCGGCAGACATTACTTCTACAACTGCCTGAAAACGGCCCTAATGCCGCCATTAACGAACAACTCGCCACGCTGGTTACCCTGCTGCATGACGATCTACTGCTGATTGTTCGCGGCAACAAGCTGACCAAAGCACAGGAAAATGCCGCGTGGTATACCAGTCTGGCGAGCCATGCTGTTCAGGTGAGCTGCCAGACGCCAGAGCAGGCGCAGCTCCCTCGCTGGGTTGCCGCCAGAGCGAAACAAAGCAACCTGCAACTGGACGAAGCCGCCAATCAGCTATTATGTTATTGCTATGAAGGTAACCTATTAGCCCTGGCGCAGGCGCTGGAGCGGTTATCATTGCTGTGGCCTGATGGAAAACTCACGTTGCCTCGTGTGGAGCAAGCGGTTAACGATGCGGCGCACTTTACCCCCTTCCATTGGGTCGATGCGCTGTTGATGGGCAAAAGTAAACGCGCGCTACATATCCTGCAGCAACTGCGCCTTGAAGGCAGTGAGCCGGTTATTCTGCTGCGCACGATACAGCGTGAATTACTGTTACTGGTCAACCTGAAAAGGCAATCAGTCCACACACCATTACGCGCCTTGTTTGATAAGCATCGGGTATGGCAAAACCGCCGCGGCATGATGGGTGATGCACTAAACCGGCTGTCATCTGAGCAATTACGCCAGGCGGTACAGTTGTTAACGCGCACGGAAATTACGCTTAAACAAGATTATGGTCAGTCAGTATGGGCCGAGCTTGAGGGACTTTCTCTTCTGCTCTGCCATAAATCACTGGCAGATGTTTTTATTGATGGTTGATATGAAATCATTACAGGCTTTGTTCGGTGGCACCTTTGATCCGGTGCATTATGGTCATCTTAAACCCGTGGAAATTCTGGCTAATCTGATTGGCCTATCACGGGTGATTATCATGCCTAATAATGTGCCGCCGCATCGTGCGCAACCCGAAGCCTCCAGCGCACAGCGTAAACAGATGCTTGAGCTGGCAATTGCTGACAAGCCTTTGTTTATCCTGGATGAACGTGAGCTAAAACGAGATACGGCCTCTTACACCGCCCAAACTCTCAAGGAGTGGCGCGAGGAACAAGGGCCACTCGCGCCGCTGGCGTTTATTATTGGTCAGGACTCACTGCTCACCTTTCCTTCCTGGCACAATTCCGACACCATTCTGGACAATACCCATCTCATCGTCTGCCGACGACCGGGGTATCCGCTGGAGATGGCGCAGGCGCAGCACCAGCAGTGGCTCGAACGTCATCTGACTCATTCGCCAGATGACCTGCACCAGCTTCCTGCCGGGAAAATTTACCTGGCAGAAACCCCCTGGTTCAATATCTCCGCTACCCTTATCCGCGAACGACTGGAACACGGTGAGCCGTGTGACGATTTAATGCCAGACTCCGTGCTGGACTATATCAATCAGCAAGGGTTGTACCGCTAAGCGTGTAGCGTAATGCCGCCAGCAGGCGGTTGTTCTCTTCAGCGCCACGGACAGCCACCCGGTAGTAACGCGCATCCAGCCCCGGATAGTTAGCGCAACTGCGGATCAACACATGCTGTTCCAGCAATGATTTTTGCAAATCTAAACCCGGTCGATCGCAGCGTAACAAGCGATAATTTGCCCGTCCGGGATACACCGTCAGGCCAGGCAGATTTTGCAGTTGTTGATCGAATCGGCTCCCCTCATGCGCCAGCCATTCCCATGTCGCCTGCTGATAGACACTATCGTGGAGAATCATTTCGCCCGCCAGTGCGGCAAAGGCATTGATTGACCAGGGCATTTGCCGGCTGCGCAGGTGTGCTACCGCCTGCTCGTTGCTGTTAACCAGATATCCCAGGCGCAGGCCGGGTATCGCATAAAATTTGGTGAGTGAGCGCAAAACCCAGATGTGCGGATTCTCTTGCAACAGCGGAATAAACCCCTGTTCCCCGGCGATAAAATCGATAAACGCTTCATCGAGGATCAATGCGATCCCGAGCTGTTTACAACGCCGTGCTATCTCCTGCAACAGGTGATGTTCGGGCAACAGCCCGGTGGGATTGTTAGGTGTACACAGGAACAGGCAATCCAGCTCCGAGGTAAGTGCATCGAGAATCTCTCCGGTCAACTGCCAACCGTCCTCTTCGCGCAGCGCAAACTCGTGTATTGCGCATTCGCCCCATTGCAGTGCCCGGCGATATTCCGCAAATCCGGGAATGACGATCATCGCATGACGCGGCTTAAGACCATCAACCAACGTAAAGATCGACTCCGTCTCCCCGTTACCGGCGAGGATCCACGACGCAGGAACATGATGGTGCTCCGCCAGCGTGGCATGCAAATGGGCGTAATCCACATCCGGATAGCGCTCAGCACGGTCCAAATTGTCGATTAGTGCGCGTTTTAAGCTTGCCGGCATACCCAGCGGGTTAATATTCGCGCTAAAATCCAGCAATTGCCCAGGCGAGATGCCCAATAATGCGGCGGCTTCCCGGGTGTTACCGCCATGCGCGCTCTTTAATAAAGACATCGTGCCGCTCCAGTTTTAAAAGGGTATTTTATTGAAAAGTCACTGCGCAATCAGGGCAAATATCATGTTTTGTGCGAATAGCCTCACGAGGGAAAAATGAGACTCTGGTTAGTACGTCATGGAGAAACCGACGCCAACGTTGCCGGGTTATACAGCGGTCATGCCCCTACATCGCTCACTCAGCGGGGAATAACCCAAGCTGAAACACTGGCCGCACTATTACACAACGTTCCTTTCGACCACGTCCTCTGCAGCGAGCTTGAACGCGCGCGCCATACCACGCAGTTGCTCTTAGCAGGGCGCGACGTTCCACTGCGGATCATGCCCGAGCTTAATGAAATGTTCTTTGGCGACTGGGAAATGCGCCACCATCGCGATCTGGCGCGTGAGGACGCAGAAAACTATGCGCTGTGGTGTAACGACTGGCAGAATGCGACCCCCACCAACGGCGAAGGTTTTCAGGCATTTTCACAGCGAGTTGAGCGCTTCATTGCCCAACTTGCTGATTATAAAAATTCGCAGAACCTTCTGGTGGTCAGCCATCAGGGCGTACTCAGCGTGCTGATCGCCCGGCTCATGTCAATGCCCGCGGCATCAATGTGGCATTTCCGCGTTGAACAGGGGTGCTGGAGCGCAATTGATTTCTGCGACGATTTTGCGGTGCTGAAAGTGTTAAACAGCCGAGCCATCTGGCGCGAGGGGGAGTGAATACACGGTTTTTTCTGTCGAAGGGGCTCGCGCCCATTGACACCCCATGACAGGCTGCTATTCTCCGCAGCCTGACTTTTCCCGCCTTTCAGAGCTTTGCAGAAATTGTTTTACAAAAATGGCGATGCATTCTGTTGCGTGGGGTGGGATGATAGCGCACCTCAAAAGCGCTTTCGGAGACATTTGTCCCGATATCGCCTCTGGTTCAGGTATACTAACAAGCCTTTTTAACTCTTTTCACCCAGGGGGAACACTTGCAGGGTAAAGCACTTCAGGATTTTGTAATCGACAAAATTGATGACCTTAAAGGTCAAGACATCATCGCCTTAGACGTTCAGGGCAAATCCAGCATCACTGACTGCATGATTATCTGCACCGGCACATCCAGCCGCCATGTCATGTCTATCGCTGACCACGTTGTTCAGGAATCTCGCGCCGCTGGCCTGCTGCCGCTTGGCGTTGAAGGTGAGAACGTGGCCGACTGGATCGTCGTTGATCTCGGCGAGGTGATTGTCCACGTTTTACAGGAAGAAAGCCGTCGCCTGTATGAACTGGAAAAACTCTGGAGTTAATGCGTGAAGCTGCAACTTGTCGCTGTGGGTACGAAAATGCCTGACTGGGTGCAAACCGGTTTTACGGAGTATCTCCGTCGGTTTCCAAAAGACATGCCTTTTGAGCTTATCGAGATCCCGGCAGGAAAACGCGGCAAGAACGCGGATATTAAACGCATACTCGATAAAGAGGGTGAACAGATGCTGGCTGCCGCTGGCAAAAATCGCATCGTCACCCTTGATATCCCAGGAAAACCCTGGGACACGCCACAACTGGCAACCGAGCTGGAACGCTGGAAACTGGATGGTCGTGACGTCAGTCTGCTGATTGGCGGACCGGAAGGATTGTCTCCAGCCTGTAAGGCTGCCGCGGAGCAAAGCTGGTCACTCTCTGCATTAACCCTTCCCCATCCTCTTGTTCGGGTTCTGGTGGCAGAGAGTCTGTACAGAGCGTGGAGCATTACCACCAACCACCCTTATCACCGTGAGTGATCATTGAGTCTTGAGTAGATTAAGCAGCGGATGAAACTACAGAATTCTTTTCGCGACTATACGGCTGAGTCCGCGCTGTTTGTGCGTCGGGCGCTGGTTGCTTTTTTGGGGATTTTGCTGCTCACTGGCGTGCTGATCGCCAACCTGTATAACCTGCAAATCGTTCGTTTCACCGATTATCAGACCCGTTCAAACGAAAACCGCATCAAACTGGTGCCGATCGCCCCCAGTCGCGGCATCATTTATGACCGTAACGGCATCCCCCTGGCCCTCAACCGCACCATTTACCAGATAGAAATGATGCCTGAGAAGGTCGATAACGTTCAGCAAACGCTGGATGCGCTGCGGGAAGTGGTTGATCTCAATGACGACGATATTGCCGCCTTTAAAAAAGAACGAGCACGTTCCCACCGCTTTACGTCCATTCCGGTGAAAACCAATCTAACGGAAGTGCAGGTAGCACGCTTTGCCGTCAATCAATATCGTTTTCCCGGTGTGGAAGTCAAAGGCTATAAGCGCCGTTACTATCCCTACGGCTCTGCGCTAACTCACGTCATTGGTTACGTCTCAAAAATTAACGATAAAGACGTTGAACGCCTGGACAAAGACGGCAAGCTCGCCAACTACGCCGCTACCCACGATATCGGCAAGCTGGGTATTGAACGTTATTACGAAGACGTTCTGCATGGTCAGACCGGTTACGAAGAAGTTGAAGTCAACAACCGTGGTCGCGTGATTCGCCAATTGAAAGAAGTGGCGCCTCAGGCCGGGCACGATATCTATTTAACGCTGGATTTAAAGCTCCAGCAGTATATTGAAACCCTGCTGGCCGGCAGTCGTGCCGCCGTGGTGGTCACTGACCCGCGTACCGGCGGCGTGCTGGCGCTGGTTTCTATGCCCAGCTACGATCCCAACCTGTTTGTGGACGGTATCTCCAGCAAAGATTATGCAGGGTTGCTCAATGACCCCAATACCCCACTGGTTAACCGCGCGACGCAAGGTGTTTACCCCCCTGCCTCAACCGTTAAGCCTTACGTGGCGGTATCCGCACTAAGCGCGGGCGTGATTACCCGTAATACCGGGCTGTTCGATCCAGGCTGGTGGCAGTTGCCCGGTTCTGAAAAACGTTATCGCGACTGGAAAAAGTGGGGGCATGGTCATCTGAACATAACCCGCTCACTGGAGGAATCTGCGGATACGTTTTTCTACCAAATCGCCTATGATATGGGGATAGACCGTCTTTCAGAGTGGATGAGTAAATTCGGCTATGGCCATTATACGGGGATCGATCTGGCCGAAGAGCGAGCCGGTAATATGCCAACGCGTGAATGGAAGCAAAAACGGTTTAAAAAGCCATGGTACCAGGGTGATACTATTCCGGTGGGCATCGGTCAGGGGTACTGGACAGCAACCCCTATTCAGATGAGCAAATCGCTGATGATTCTTATCAACGACGGCGTGGTAAAAGTCCCGCATCTGCTGATGAGCACCACGGAAAACGGCAAGCAGGTGCCATGGGTTCAGCCGCATGAGCCGCCGGTGGGTGATATTCATTCCGGTTACTGGGAAATTGCCAAAGACGGTATGTACGGTGTTGCAAACCGTCCTAACGGTACCGCGCATAAATATTTTGCCGGTGCACCGTATAAAATTGCGGCAAAATCCGGTACCGCTCAGGTCTTCGGTCTGAAAGCCAATGAAACCTATAATGCGCATAAAATTGCCGAACGTTTACGCGACCATAAGCTGATGATCGCATTTGCGCCCTACGATAAACCCGAGGTCTCTGTCGCGATTATCCTCGAAAACGGCGGGGCCGGTGCGCCTGTAGGTACCATCATGCGCCAGATCCTTGACCATATTATGTTGGGCGACAACAACACCAATCTGCCTGCGGAAAACCCGGTGGCTGCCGCAGCTGAGGACCAATAATCGTGACGGATAATCCGAACAAAAAAACGTTCTGGGATAAAATTCACATCGATCCCACGATGTTGCTTATTTTGCTGGCACTGCTGGTTTACAGCTCGCTGGTTATCTGGAGCGCCAGCGGCCAGGATATTGGCATGATGGAGCGTAAGGTCGGCCAAATAGCCATGGGTCTGGTCATCATGGTGGTGATGGCGCAGATCCCTCCCAGGGTCTACGAAGGCTGGGCTCCCTATCTCTATATTGTCTGTATTATTCTGCTGGTAGCGGTAGATGCCTTTGGGGCCATTTCTAAAGGCGCACAGCGCTGGCTGGACCTCGGCATTGTGCGTTTTCAGCCGTCTGAAATTGCTAAAATTGCAGTCCCGCTGATGGTAGCACGCTTTATCAACCGTGATGTTTGTCCGCCGTCGCTGAAGAATACCGCTATCGCGCTGGTGTTGATTTTCATGCCTACGCTGCTGGTTGCCGCGCAACCTGACCTCGGGACCTCTATCCTTGTTGCCCTTTCCGGCCTGTTTGTGCTGTTCCTGTCGGGCTTAAGCTGGCGCTTAATCGGCGTGGCCGTGGTTCTGGTCGCCGCATTTATCCCGATACTGTGGTTCTTCTTGATGCATGATTACCAGCGTCAGCGCGTGATGATGCTTCTCGACCCTGAAACCGACCCACTGGGCGCGGGATATCACATTATTCAGTCTAAAATTGCTATTGGTTCCGGCGGTCTGAGCGGCAAAGGCTGGCTGCACGGTACGCAGTCACAGCTTGAATTTTTACCCGAACGCCACACCGACTTTATCTTTGCGGTGTTAGCCGAAGAGCTTGGGCTAGTAGGGATCTTAATTCTGCTGGCGCTGTACATTTTGCTGATTATGCGTGGGCTATGGATTGCCGCCCGAGCGCAAACCACTTTTGGTCGCGTCATGGCCGGTGGTTTAATGTTGATATTATTCGTTTATGTCTTCGTAAATATTGGTATGGTGAGCGGTATTCTGCCCGTAGTAGGGGTTCCACTCCCGCTGGTCAGTTACGGAGGCTCTGCACTGATTGTGCTGATGGCCGGGTTCGGGATTGTGATGTCGATCCACACCCATAGAAAAATGTTGTCGAAAAGCGTGTAAGGGGTACGCAATGCGTAAGCAGTGGCTTGGAATCTGCATCGCAGCAGGAATGCTCGCGGCGTGTTCGAATGATGATGGTCAGCAACAGGGTGCTGTCGCGCCGCAACCAGCGGTGTGTAATGGTCCGATTGTTGAAATCAGCGGAGCCGATCCGCGTTTTGAACCCCTGAACCCAACGGCTAATCAGGATTACCAGCGTGATGGTAAAAGCTACAAAATTGTTCAGGATCCCTCTCGCTTTAGCCAGGCCGGACTGGCCGCAATCTATGATGCGGAACCCGGCAGCAATTTAACCGCATCCGGTGAGGCATTTGATCCCATGCAGCTCACCGCTGCACATCCGACATTACCGGTTCCCAGCTACGCCCGAATTACCAACCTGGCAAACGGCAGGATGATCGTCGTACGGATTAACGATCGTGGTCCTTATGGCAACGATCGCGTGATTTCACTTTCACGCGCTGCGGCCGATCGTCTGAACACCTCGAACAATACGAAAGTGCGTATTGATCCGATAATCGTCGCGCAAGACGGTTCGTTGTCAGGCCCCGGTATGGCGTGTACGACGGTCGCAAAACAGACTTACGCCCTGCCGTCTCGTCCTGATTTAAGCGGGGGTAACACTATGCCTTCTGCACCGGACGCAAGCCAGCCGCAAGGCGATATTCGTCCTATCAGTAATTCAACGCTGAAAAGCGATGACGCTACCGGTGCGCCAGTTAACAGCAATGGTTTCCTTGGTGCGCCAACTACGCTCGCCGCAGGCGTGCTCGAAGGCAGCGAACCCACACCGGCTCCACAGCCCGTAACAACAGCGCCTGCAACAGTGTCAGCACCGGTATCTGCTCCGGCCGCTGCTACCCCCGTTGCTGCAACCAATGGCCGTTATGTCGTTCAGGTGGGTGCCGTCAGCGAGCAGGCCCGTGCGCAGCAGTACCAAAAACGACTGAGCCAGCAGTTTGGCGTGCCGGGCCGCGTGGTACAAAACGGTGCCGTATGGCGTATCCAGATGGGGCCGTTCACCAGCAAAGCGGAAGCCAGTACATTGCAGCAGCGCCTGCAATCCGAAGCGCAATTACAGTCCTTCATCACCGGCGTGTAGTAACGTAAAGCAGGCACCCGTTCTGTCAATTTCTGTCAATGACATTAACAAAGTCATGTGGAAAGTCGGATGCCTGTAAGTTACGCATTTGCTATAGTAGGGCACTTTTTTTACTTTCATCACGGACGTCGTAGTTCAGACCATGAAGACCACTTTTTCCGCTCGTTTCGTGCAGCGCATCGCGCTCACCGCGGCTCTCTGCGCAGCCTCTCTCTCTGCTGCCCATGCCGATGACCTGAATATTAAAACCATGATCCCGGGCGTTCCGCAGATCGACGCGGAGTCCTATATCCTGATTGATTACAATTCAGGCAAGGTTCTGGCCGAACAGAATGCGGACACTCGCCGCGACCCCGCTAGCCTGACCAAAATGATGACCAGCTATGTCATCGGTCAGGCCATGAAAGCCGGGAAATTTAAAGAAACCGATCTGGTCACCGTGGGCAATGACGCGTGGGCTACCGGTAACCCGGTGTTTAAAGGTTCATCGCTGATGTTCCTGAAACCGGGAATGCAGGTTCCCGTTTCACAATTGATCCGTGGTATTAACCTGCAATCCGGCAACGACGCTTGCGTGGCAATGGCTGACTTTGCTGCCGGTAGCCAGGATGCTTTCGTCGGCCTGATGAACAGCTATGTCAATGCGCTGGGACTGAAAAACACCCACTTCCAGACCGTCCACGGTCTGGATGCTGAAGGTCAGTACAGCTCAGCACGTGACATGGCGTTGATTGGTCAGGCGCTGATTCGCGACGTGCCTAACGAATACTCTATCTACCGAGAAAAAGAGTTCACTTTCAACGGCATTCGTCAGTTAAACCGTAACGGCCTGCTGTGGGATAACAGCCTGAATGTTGACGGGATTAAAACCGGTCACACCGATAAAGCGGGCTATAACCTGGTGGCATCCGCAACCGAAGGTCAGATGCGTCTGATCTCTGCCGTCATGGGCGGTCGTACCTATAAAGGTCGTGAAACCGAAAGCAAAAAGCTGCTGACCTGGGGCTTCCGTTTCTTTGAAACCGTGAACCCACTGAAGGTCGGCAAAGAATTTGCCTCTGAACCGGCCTGGTTTGGTAATACCGATCGTGCCTCGTTAGGTGTTGATAAAGATGTCTACCTGACCATTCCGCGCGGCCGTATGAAAGATCTGAAAGCGAGCTATGTGCTGAACACCACTGAACTGCACGCGCCGCTGCAGAAAAACCAGGTTGTCGGCACCATCAATTTCCAGCTCGATGGCAAAACCATTGAACAGCGCCCGCTGGTGGTCCTGCAGGAAATCCCTGAAGGCAACTTCTTTGGTAAAATCATTGATTACATTAAATTAATGTTCCATCACTGGTTTGGCTAAAAATTGAGCACTTGAAAGTGTGATTTACGTCCCCATATACTAGGTATCCAGATAACTCCCACTCAGCGTGGGAGTTATTATTTTTTGATGTAACGCCGGAGCTGACATGAAAACCAAACTTAACGAACTGCTTGAATTCCCTACTCCATTTACTTACAAAGTAATGGGGCAGGCGTTGCCGGAGTTGGTTGATCAGGTGGTTGAAGTGGTACAGCGCCATGCGCCTGGTGATTACTCTCCAACAGTAAAACCGAGCAGCAAAGGCAACTACCACTCGGTCTCTATCACCATCACTGCTACGCACATTGAGCAGGTTGAAACCCTGTACGAAGAATTAGGCAACATCGACATCGTACGTATGGTGCTGTAACAGCCTGTCGGTTACCCGTTGCATTCTGCTCGGGTAACCTCTCTCTCCTTCCCCTGTGATATACTTTCCCCTCTTTATATTCTCTACTCGATGTGAGTATCTACGGAGATACCGTTTTGTATCAGGATAAAATTCTTGTCCGCCAGCTCGGTCTTCAGCCTTACGAGCCCGTCTCTCAGGCCATGCACGAATTCACCGATACCCGCGATGAAAACAGTCATGATGAAATCTGGCTGGTAGAGCATTATCCGGTCTTCACTCAGGGGCAGGCAGGCAAAGCAGAACACGTTCTGGTGCCGGGTGATATCCCCGTTATTCAGAGCGATCGTGGCGGTCAGGTAACGTACCACGGCCCAGGGCAACAGGTGATGTATGTCCTGTTGAACCTCAAACGCCGAAAACTGGGCGTTCGCGAACTGGTCACGTTGCTGGAACTAACCGTGGTAAACACGCTTGCAGAAATGGGTATCGATGCACACCCACGAGCTGATGCGCCAGGCGTTTACGTCGGTGAAAAGAAAATCTGTTCGTTAGGGTTACGGATTCGTAGAGGATGTTCATTCCATGGCTTAGCGCTTAACGTGGATATGGATTTGTCGCCTTTCCTGCGCATCAACCCTTGCGGCTACGCCGGAATGGAGATGGCGAAAGTTTCACAGTGGGACAGTCATGCCACCACCGAAAGCGTTCGTCCTCGTTTGCTGGCAAACATATTATCGCTACTCGGTAACCCACCACACGAGTACGTCGCAGAATAAAAACGGGGCAGACATTGCCGCAGCATATGTTGTGGCAAATGGCACAAAACAACAACTATTTTACATTTTGCCAGCCTGTCAGGCTGCTTTCTGGCCCGTTTCAATGATATACTGCGTATCACTAATTCAAAAATAGTTGATAAATACAACATTCCCTTGAATTGAAACGCTTTCCTTCGTTATTCGCAACTGGAACACGCAAGCTATGAGTAAACCCATTGTGATGGAACGCGGTGTTAAATACCGCGATGCCGATAAGATGGCTCTTATCCCGGTAAAAAATGTGGCAACAGAGCGTGAAGCCCTGCTGCGTAAACCGGAATGGATGAAAATAAAACTGCCAGCGGACTCCACTCGCATCCAGGGCATCAAAGCGGCAATGCGCAAAAATGGCCTGCACTCTGTCTGCGAAGAAGCGTCCTGCCCTAACCTGGCTGAATGTTTCAATCACGGCACCGCAACCTTTATGATCCTCGGCGCGATTTGTACCCGCCGCTGCCCATTCTGTGACGTTGCCCACGGCCGTCCGGTTGCCCCGGATGCCAACGAACCGTTAAAACTGGCTCAAACTATTGCGGACATGGCGCTGCGCTATGTCGTCATCACCTCCGTCGATCGCGACGATCTGCGCGATGGCGGTGCTCAACACTTTGCGGACTGCATCACAGCTATCCGTGAGAAAAGCCCGTCGATTAAAATCGAAACGCTGGTACCTGACTTCCGTGGTCGAATGGACCGCGCGCTGGATATCCTCACCGCAACGCCGCCAGACGTGTTTAACCACAACCTTGAAAACGTACCGCGTATTTACCGCAATGTACGTCCGGGTGCAGATTACAACTGGTCACTGAAGCTTCTGGAGCGTTTCAAAGAAGCCCATCCGGAGATCCCAACCAAATCAGGTCTGATGGTGGGTCTGGGTGAAACCAACGCGGAAATCATTGAGGTCATGCGTGACCTGCGTCGTCATGGCGTTACCATGCTAACGCTGGGGCAGTATTTACAGCCAAGCCGTCACCATCTGCCGGTTCAGCGCTATGTTAGCCCGGATGAGTTCGATGAAATGAAAGCGGAAGCCATGGCGATGGGCTTTACCCATGCAGCTTGCGGTCCATTTGTACGTTCTTCATATCATGCAGACATGCAGGCAAAAGGGCTGGAAGTGAAGTGATCGCGTAATACTCACTTACATTTCAGCAATAAAAAAACCGGCAAATTGCCGGTTTTTTTCATGCAGAGTTTGCAGTACGAGCATCATGCTCCTGACATCACTCTTTATGAGAAAGCTTCTCAGCCTGAACGCTACCATCTGCATCTTTCTTCGCATCGGCATTTTCATCGTTCATCGCTTTCTTGAAGCCTTTAATTGCCGTTCCCAGGTCTCCACCCAGAGTACGTAACTTCTTGGTACCAAACAGCAGAACGACCAGTGCGGCAACCACCAGCAGTTTGGTAATACTAATCTCACCCATAGATACCTTCTTCACTTAAACCAGGCTGCATAAAGCGCCATATTAACCTGAGAATTTTAACGGCCTTTCGACGCGGGCACACAATAGCAATCTGTAACAAGGTGAATCAAGTCTTGTTTAAAAAAACGTCATAATAATTGCGGTGGCGCAAAGCGTCGGTTGCGTAACACCGGAAGTTGCGCCCTGACCTGTCGCACTCGCTCGGCAGAAACCTCAGTAACAATCAGCGCGGGTGTTTCTGCGGCAGCGGCAATCGTCACGCCAAACGGATCGATTATCCGGCTTTGACCAATATTCTTATTGCCACACTCACCGGCAGCAATCAGATAGCAGGTCGCATCCAACGCTCTGGCCGCCAGCAGCGTAGCCCAGTGATGTTCTTTTAGCGCACCGCGTACCCAGGCCGCAGGGAGTACCAGAATATCTGCCCCCTGCAAAGCATGTGCTAATGCCAGCTCAGGGAAGCGTAAATCGTAACAGGTCATCAAACCGACTTTAAGACCTTCCACGTCCAACAGCGGCGGTACGACATCGCCTGCATCAACATTACGCGACTCCTGAATCGAAAAAGCATCATAGAGATGTAATTTGGCGTAATGAGCCACAACCTGACCTCTTCGTAGCGCCACCAGCATGTTAAAAGCCCGTCCCGGCAGCGAGGGAACATGAATCGTCAGGATCGTTGTCATCTCATTCTGCACGCTTTCTCGCAGTAATCGCGTCAGAAATCCCCCTTCCAGCCATTGAGCAGATTTCACTGACAGGTCAGGGTCAAGATCGTCACGGGCCAGCAACGCTTCAGGTAAGACCAACAATGAGACGCCCTCGCCCGCGGCCTGGGACATCAATGATACGCACGTTTCGGCATTTTTCTCCCATGAGGGACCCACGGCGAATTGCCCTGCAGCAACGAACATACTCCCTCCTGAAAAAACGGTTAGGCTCGCCAATAATGATTATTCAGCGTTACACTCACACTATATACAATCAAATAGCAGGATTATGCAGTGTCACAACTCCTTTTAGCGGTTTTTATTGGCGGTGGTACAGGTAGCGTAGCCAGATGGCTGTTGAGTATGCGATTTAACCCCCTTCATCAAGCGATTCCCTTCGGCACGCTGGCTGCAAACTTAATTGGGGCGTTTATCATTGGTATGGGGCTGGCGTGGTTCAATCGCATGACCCACATTGACCCTATGTGGAAGGTATTGATTACGACAGGCTTTTGCGGCGGGCTGACCACCTTCTCAACATTCTCAGCAGAGGTAGTGTTTTTACTGCAAGACGGACGTTTTGGCTGGGCAATGGTGAACGTACTGATCAATCTGTTGGGGTCTTTTGCGATGACCGCCCTGGCGTTCTGGCTGGTTTCCGCTTCTTCGGCACACTGAAGATAAAAAAACCCGCAATTAAGCGGGTTTTGAATTCTTGCTGTCGTATGCTTACAGAGCGGTTACGTTTGCAGCAGAAGGGCCTTTGGCACCGTTAGTGATTTCGAACTCTACACGCTGACCTTCAGCCAGAGTTTTAAAACCATTGGTCTGGATTGCAGAGAAGTGTACGAACACATCTTTGCTGCCATCTTCCGGAGTAATGAAACCGAATCCTTTGGACTCATTAAACCACTTAACGTTACCTTTAATCTTAGACATCAAAATTACCTTTACATGAAAAATAGACACAAATGCTGTGTCGGGTATCAGTACAACAATTGTGGTGGACTTTGTCCAGTCGAACTTTGCCAAAAAGTGATAAATGTCGCGTTATTTTTGCAGTAACGTTCGTAACTAATTGTTTTTTAATGGTTTAGACTTAGCTACATAACAATACACATCGTTCATCAAAACTGGAAACGCATCCAGGCAAAATAGACATTCCCGTTATTATACGTACCAGGTATGTAGGTCATCTGAAATGTTGCTGGACCATAACCTATCGATGCCAGTGGCAGTATCACCGGCACAGGAATGTAGTTCCAGTTATCACGCGCGGTGAAACCGGCGGTAAAGCCCAGACCAGTATGGAAGTTATCATCGGCCAGCGGGCGCCAGGTTTTTTCCCAGCCATATCCTCCGATGGGTTCCCACTTATTGTAGGAATCCTTAAAGGCCATAATATACAGCCCGTGCCAGTTGCCTTTATCATCCCAACGGGACTGACCAAATCCTGCTCCCCAGGGGCGTTCATTGTAACGATCTGTTTTATCTTTATCGTAGGCAAATCGCGCATGCCAGGTAATGGCGGGCACGTACAGGTCATAATGCTCCGGCTGCTGCCAGGTTTCACTGACATTATCTGTGAAGGTATCAAACCAACCTTTATCTTCAGCTGTGGCCTGTGGAATAACAGCCAACTGAATAAAAACAAATGAAATAAACAGGAAATAGCGCTTCGCGACAATCACAACGTAATTACCATTCTGGGATTCTGCATTAATTGTAGCAAAGCCATCCTTAATGTTAACTTAACGAAAATGCTTAGGGTTAAAAATCAGAATATTCCCTTCGTATGCGCGTAGTTTATTTCCCTTATATTTCCGGTAATGCTGCCAACTTACTGATTTAGTGTATG
>NZ_SZXN01000079.1:22586-35992 GCF_005281195.1 Citrobacter sp. wls613 | reverse complement strand
TAAAACACTATCAGTAAGTTGGAGTCATTACCATATTTCCCGAGCCTTATCTGAAACGGTCATTACTCTATTAATATCAATAAACTGTTCATTTCACATGCAAAAGTTAAATAAATTAACAATTAGAAAACAAAACAAGATCAATTCAATGTCAAATCCCACACAACCACAGACGACTTCACACTTTTTGATTGCAGCATTCCCGGTTCATCCGCTATGTTGAAAAAATGGCTCAGCCATTGGTTTAATCCGTATTTTTATTGATTTCAATCAGCGAGGGTTATCCGTTTATTAGGCACATTCTCTCACCGTTTTATGCTTTTTTTAGTTTTTTTACTTTCTGGGCGTCAATGTGACAGGGGAAATAATGTTGACATTTATAGAACTCCTTATCGGAGTTATGGTTATTGTGGGTGTAGCGCGCTACATCATTAAAGGTTATTCCGCGACCGGCGTACTGTTTGTCGGTGGCCTGGTTTTACTGATTATCAGCGCCCTGATGGGTCATAAAGTTTTGCCCGGTAGTGCCGAAAGCACAGGCTACACAGCAACAGACATCGTTGAATACATTAAAATTTTGCTGATGAGCCGCGGTGGCGATCTCGGCATGATGATCATGATGCTGTGTGGTTTTGCCGCCTACATGACGCATATTGGTGCAAACGATATGGTGGTTAAACTGGCTTCCAAACCACTGCAATATATCAACTCACCCTATGTGTTAATGATTGCCGCCTACTTTGTCGCCTGCCTGATGTCACTGGCGGTTTCTTCAGCGACGGGGCTGGGCGTACTGCTGATGGCAACCCTCTTTCCGGTGATGGTTAACGTGGGTATCAGCCGCGGTGCTGCGGCGGCCATTTGCGCCTCCCCTGCCGCCATCATTCTATCCCCCACTTCTGGTGATGTGGTTCTCGCCGCCAAAGCCGCAGAAATGCCGTTGATCGACTTCGCATTTAAAACCACGCTGCCGATTTCCATTGCCGCCATTATCGGCATGGCGATTGCCCACTTTTTCTGGCAGCGCTATCTGGACAAAAAAGAGAACGTTTCTCACGAAATGTTAGACGTGGCCGAAATCACCACCACCGCGCCATCGTTTTACGCCATCCTGCCGTTTACTCCGATTGTCGGGGTTCTCATTTTTGATGGTAAGTGGGGACCGCAACTGCACATCATTACTATTCTGGTGCTGTGCATGCTTATTGCCGCAGTGTTGGAGTTTGTCCGCGGGTTCAATACCCAGAAGGTTTTCTCAGGTCTGGAAGTGGCCTACCGCGGCATGGCTGATGCCTTTGCTAACGTGGTAATGCTGTTAGTTGCCGCCGGAGTTTTCGCCCAGGGTCTGAGCACTATCGGCTTTATTCAGAGCCTGATCTCGATCGCCACCTCGTTTGGCTCCGCAAGCATTATTCTGATGCTGGTGCTGGTTATTCTGACCATGCTGGCAGCAATGACCACCGGCTCCGGTAATGCCCCGTTCTATGCCTTCGTTGAGATGATCCCAAAACTGGCGCACTCTTCAGGCATTAACCCCGCTTACCTCTCCATCCCGATGCTGCAAGCGTCGAACCTGGGGCGTACGATCTCCCCGGTATCTGGTGTGGTTGTTGCCGTTGCGGGTATGGCGAAGATTTCACCGTTTGAAGTGGTCAAGCGCACGTCTGTGCCGGTGATGGTCGGGCTACTGATTGTCATTATCGCCACGGAAGTGATGGTGCCCGCTACAACTGCCGTAATTGGGGGTTGATAGCGAACAAAATGTAGGCCGGATCAGGCGGTTACGCCGCCATCCGGCATTGCAACCGCATGTTGCCGGATGGCGATGCTAAAACATCTTATCCGGCCTTCGTCAGAAATCCGCATTTAGCCGCCATGGTAAATACGCTGCGGCCGCCCAACCTTCCCGTGAATAATCTCCGCAATAATCAAATGCCGGCTGGCACAGTACTCCAGATAACGCCTGGAGGTTGTGCGGCTGATGGTCAACGCCTGTGCAATGGTCTCCGCGGTATGGTGTACCGTCGGATCAGCGAATAATTTCAGCACCGCATTCAGCGTTAGCGCATCAATACCCGTAGGCAAATCCCCTTTTGGTTCACCCCGCGCATAAGCGTTAAACATTTCATCAATCTGCTTTTGACTGGCACTGTCGTTACCCGCCAGCATGCGTCTGCGCTGCTGATAACGCGTCAGCGTCTGCCCCAGTCGCTCGTAGGCAATCGGTTTGACCAGATAATCAAACGCCCCGCCGCGCACAGCCTCTGACACCGTATCCATGTCACTGGCAGCCGTAGTAAACACCACGCCGCCAGGGTAGCGTGCCTGAGTCAGCTCATGTAGAAGGGTAATGCCCTTACCGTCCGGTAAATAGTTATCCAGAAGAATCAGACCGGGCTTAAAACGCGCGATCATCATCCGCGCCTGCTCCAGGTTCCCCGCCAACCAAATCTGGCTGAAACCGGGTATATGGCGGATATATTCAGCATGCATCTCCGCCAGCAGCGTTTCATCCTCAACGATCAATAGCGTTAATGGTTCCGTCATCGTTTTTTTTCACTTTCGGAAGAAATAGAGAAAATAAAGTGCCGCAGGGGGAGTTATCTTCAAGCGTAATAACCCCATCACAGCGCCTCACATAACTTGCAATCAGATACAAACCGATGCCATGTTCGCCTGGTTCATCGGTACGGGTGCTCACACCCTGTTCAAATATTTTTTCACGTAACGCTTCCGGCACGCCGCACCCTTGGTCGGCGACTTCAATGATGACTTCATCCCCTTCATCACTCAGAAACAGTTCAACGACCTTATTCCCTTGCTGGGTACGTAAGCTGGCCTCAAATGCATTATCAAGCAGATTGCCAACAATTGCTGCAAACTCTGTGCTATCCAGCCCTTCGGGAAGTTGATTAAGTTGACTTCCGGGAACAATCGTCATTTTAAGCCCCAATTCCCGCGCACGCTGGACTTTACCAAACAGCAGACCGGCAACCTGGCGATCGGCAAAGGCACCGCGCAGGTCATCAATCAGCTGCTGCTGGGCCTGGGATTCCCCCTGCACCATCTCAAGCACGCGATCGTATTCTTTCATTTGCAGCAGGCCATTAATGGTCGACATCCAGTTCAGATGTTCATGACGCAGTGTTCTCAGGCTCTCAACATATTGTTTGATTTGTGTCAGTTGGGCATTGAGAGTGGCTATTTCATCTTTGCTACGAAAACTGATAATCGCCCCGAGTAATTCATCGCCGGAACGAATAGCCTCACGGTTGGCGATAACGCTTAGCCCGTTAAAATTCACCATCGCATCCTGACGTTGCTCCGCAATCTGCTGCGTAAAAAAGTCCGACGGATTAACAACCTCATCAATGGGTTTCCCCAACCACTGCCGCCCTGGCGACGGAAGCCCCAGCATTTTTCGCGCACTGCGATTGATAGCAGTTATGCACCCGTCCAGGTCAACGGCAATCAAGCCTTCGTATACCGAGCTAAATAACGCGTCCTGTTGGCGCACCACACGGGCAATTTGTTTGGGCTCCATTCCCAGCATCTGGCGGCGAATATGGGCGGCAAAAAACCAGGAGAGCAGCATCAGTAACAACAGCAGCAGAAGAAACACACCCGCCATCGGCAGTAAAAAATCCGATCGCCAACTGTCGATTTTACTGATCAAATAACCTATCGAAACCACGCCAATAATCTTGCCATCATCATCAAAAATGGGCGTTTTAGCGCGCATTGCCAACCCAATAGATCCCGTCCCGGTAATAAAGTAGCTTTCCCCATTTGCCAACGCACCGGGCTTGGTAAACTGCATTGGGTAGCCAATTTTTTGCGGATTCGGATGGTAGAGACGAATAGAGTTCTCATCACCGATCACCACATAATCGAAATCAGTCCCGCTCTGAAGCTTGTCGGCAATGGTCGCCAGACGCGTGTAATCGCGATGCTTCACCGCAGTGATGATACTGTCGTTAGAGGCGATGATTTTCGCCTGGTTCATTGCCATATCACGGACGTGCGTTGTCAGGTAGTCTTCAAAACTGGCGGTGAAGTATTTCGCCAGCGCGGCGATGATAAAAATGGAAACGACCAGGATCAGCAAGAAAATACGCAATGGAAACGCCAGTCTGCGGAAAAAAGAAAACCGTGTTTTATTTTTATGTTGTGACATAATTTTTCCTCAACGACGTTAACCGCAACTTATTTTTTTGTATTTGTAATGAAAATGTTTTATTTACAAGTCACGGCCTAAAATAGGATCGTTACAGATTCCCCACCTTAAATCAATTAAACAAATTAAAACCACGCGCTATTTCAGGGTTAAATTAATTAAAAAACTTAAAACCATAAAACACATAAAAACCTTCTAACGCATTGTGAAATAAATCAAAATTTACCTCTAAAATACCCCTTACGATGTATGCAGTAGGGAAAAAAAGAAATACTCCGTAATAAAAAAACCTTCCCTTCATTTGCAAACAAAACGTTATCAGGTTGCTAAGCCTGGCAACAAAACCTAAAAGCCAGTAACAAATATACCATCAGGACACTTTTTACTATGTTCGGTAATAATATATTCTCGCACGTGAAGCGCTCAGAAAATAAAAAGATGGCGGCTATCGCTCAATTTCTGAAAGAGAATGATTTGAGCGTGGATACGACCGTTGAAATATTTATCACCGTCACCCGTGATGACCGCCTGATTGCCTGCGGCGGTATTGCCGGAAATATCATTAAATGCGTGGCTATCAGCGAAACCGTGCGCGGCGAAGGCTTAGCCCTGACGCTCGCCACTGAGCTGATCAATCTCGCGTACGAGCGTCACTGTACGCATCTCTTCATTTATACCAAAACCGAATACGAAGCGCTGTTTAAGCAGTGTGGCTTCTCTACGCTGACCAGCGTACCGGGCATTATGGTGCTGATGGAAAACAGCACCACGCGTCTGAAGCGTTACGCCGAATCGCTGACAAAACAGCGTCGCGAAGGAAAAAAAATTGGCTGTATCGTCATGAACGCCAACCCTTTTACCAACGGTCATCGTTTTCTGATCCAACAGGCAGCGGCACAGTGCGACTGGCTACATCTGTTTCTGGTAAAAGAAGACACCTCACGCTTTCCGTATGAAGACCGTCTGGATCTGGTACTTAAGGGAACAAAAGATATTCCGCATTTAACCGTGCATCGCGGATCGGAATATATCATTTCTCGCGCCACGTTCCCGTGCTACTTCATTAAAGAGCAGAGCGTCATTAACCACTGCTACACCGAAATAGACCTGAAAATCTTCCGCCAGTATCTGGCCCCGGCACTTGGCGTCACGCACCGCTTCGTCGGTACCGAACCGTATTGCACCGTCACCTCCCAGTACAACAACGACATGCGCTACTGGCTGGAGACCCCAACGCTCCCCGCCCCACCGATTGAACTGGTGGAAATTGAGCGGCTGTGCTTCCAGGAGATGCCGATTTCCGCCTCCTGGGTACGCAAGCTGCTGGTTAAAAAAGATCTCACGGCTATCGCCCCTCTGGTTCCTGAAGCCACGTTGCACTACCTGCAAAACATGCTTGAGAGAACCTCGCCAGGCGCGGTAGTCCGCCAAAATACCCCCGCATTAGCAACAGGTGAAAAATGAAAATAAAGCAGGCAGCCGTCGCAGGCACTCTCGAGTCCGGTGATGTGATGATTCGCATCGCCCCGCTCGATACGCAGGATATCGACCTGCAGGTTAACAGTAGCGTTGAAAAACAATTTGGTGATGCCATTCGCACCACCATCCTCGACGTTCTGTCCCGCTACAACGTACGCGGCGTGCAATTAAATGTTGATGATAAAGGCGCACTGGACTGCATTTTACGTGCGCGACTGGAAGCATTACTGGCCCGCGCCAGCGGCATTCCGGCACTGCCATGGGAGGATTGCCAGTGATTTCTGAATCTTTGCAACAACGTAAATCCCGCACACGCCGTAGCATGTTGTTCGTACCGGGCGCCAATGCCGCAATGATCAGCAACTCGTTTATCTACCCGGCAGATGCGCTGATGTTCGACCTGGAAGACTCCGTCGCACTGCGCGAGAAAGATACCGCGCGTCGTCTGGTGTACCACGCGCTGCAGCACCCGCTGTATCACGACGTTGAAACCATTGTTCGCGTAAATGCCCTCGATTCTGAATGGGGTATCAATGACCTCGAAGCGGTCGTTCGCGGTGGCGCTGACATCGTGCGTTTACCTAAAACGGATACTGCGCAGGATGTTATCGACATCGAAAGCGAAATTCTGCGTATCGAAAACACCTGCGGTCGCGAACCTGGCAGCACCGGTCTGCTCGCTGCTATTGAATCACCGCTGGGCATCACCCGCGCCGTTGAAATCGCTCACGCCTCTGAACGTCTGATCGGTATTGCCCTGGGTGCAGAAGATTACGTGCGTAATCTGCGCACCGAGCGTTCGCCGGAAGGCACCGAACTGCTGTTTGCCCGCTGCTCTATTTTGCAGGCGGCACGCTCTGCGGGCATTCAGGCATTTGACACCGTTTATTCCGATGCCAATAACGAAGCCGGTTTCCTGCATGAAGCCGCACACATCAAGCAGTTGGGTTTTGACGGTAAATCGCTCATCAACCCGCGCCAGATCGACCTCCTGCACAACCTGTATGCGCCAACGCGCAAAGAACTGGCGCACGCCCGTCTGGTTGTAGAAGCCGCTGAAGCCGCCGCTCGCGAAGGCCGTGGCGTTGTCTCCCTGAACGGCAAGATGGTCGACAGCCCGGTTATCGAGCGCGCCCTTCTGGTTATCTCCCGTGCAGAACTTTCCGGCATTCGCGAAGAATAAGGCAAAAAAATGACGCAGAAAATCGAACAGTCTCAACGACAGGATCGCGTGGCGACCTGGAGCCGTCATGCTGAAAGCGACCTTTCCGCTTTCCACAGCAGCGCAAAAGTCGCGTTACAGGCGCAAAAACCCCGCGACAAAAAACTGTGCGCTAACCTGGAAGACGCTATTCGCCGTTCAGGTTTACAGGATGGAATGACCATCTCTTTCCACCACGCTTTCCGCGGTGGCGACCTGACCATTAACCTGGTGATGGATACCATTGCCGTCATGGGCTTTAAAAACCTGACGCTGGCGTCCAGCTCCCTGAGCGACTGTCACGCTCCGCTGGTGGAACACATTCGTCAGGGCGTCGTCAGCCGCATTTATACTTCCGGTCTGCGTGGTCCGCTGGCGGAAGAGATCTCCCGCGGTTTACTGGCTGAACCTGTGCAGGTCCACTCTCACGGCGGTCGCGTACACCTGGTGCAAAGCGGTGAGTTAAGCATTGACGTAGCCTTCCTCGGCGTACCGTCCTGCGACCAATTTGGTAATGCTAACGGCTACACCGGTAAAGCCTGCTGTGGCTCACTCGGCTACGCCCGTGTCGATGCCGATAACGCTAAACAGGTGGTCCTGCTGACCGAACAACTGCTGAGCTACCCGCATAATCCTGCCAGTATCACCCAGGATCAGGTGGATCTGATCGTGCAGATCGAGCAGGTCGGTGATGCGGACAAAATTGGCGCCGATGCAACCCGCATGACGACCAACCCGCGTGAGCTGCTGATCGCTCGCAGCGCGGCAGAGGTGATTGCCAATTCCGGCTACTTCAATGAGGGCTTCTCTTTGCAGACCGGTACCGGTGGCGCCTCGCTGGCCGTAACCCGCTTCCTAGAAGACAAAATGCGCAGCCGCGACATCCGCGCCGACTTCGCACTGGGCGGCATCACTGCCACCATCGTTGACCTGCATGAAAAAGGGTTAATCCGCAAACTGCTGGATGTACAGAGCTTCGACAGTGCCGCCGCAAAATCCCTAGCCCGCAATCCAAACCATATTGAGATCAGCGCTAACCAGTACGCTAACTGGGGTTCGAAAGGCGCATCGGTTGACCGTCTGGATGTCGTAGTGCTGAGCGCACTGGAAGTGGATACAAACTTCAACGTCAACGTGCTGACCGGCTCCGACGGTGTGCTGCGCGGCGCATCCGGTGGCCACTGCGATACCGCTGTCGGTGCTGCACTGTCGATTATCGTCGCCCCACTGGTTCGCGGTCGCATCCCGACGCTGGTTGATAACGTGCTGACCTGCGTCACCCCTGGCTCCAGCATTGACATCCTGGTCACTGACCACGGTATCGCCGTCAACCCTGCACGTCCTGAACTGGCTGAACGTTTGCAGGAAGCGGGGATGAAAGTGGTCTCCATCGACTGGCTGCGCGAGCGTGCACAGCAGCTTACCGGTCAGCCACGCGCCATCGAATTCACCGACCGGGTGATTGCCGTTGTGCGTTACCGCGACGGTTCAGTGATTGATGTTGTGCATCAGGTGAAGGAATAAGCCATGCACCTGCTCCCTGAACATGCCACCTGCCACGCGGTTTCTATTCCCGAGCTGCTCGCCAGCCGCGATGAGAGACAAGCACGCCAGCATGCCTGGCTCACCCGCCACTGCGCGCCACTGGTCTCTTTTACCGTGGTCGCACCGGGTCCGATTAAAGACAGCGAACTCACTCGTCGCATTTTTAATCACGGTATCACTGCCTTGCTCACGCTGGCGGAAAAATCGGGCTGGATAGTCAGGGAGCAATCTACGCGGGTTTCTGCCAGCGGGCCGGAAGGTCTGTTGTCTATAGAGGCCCCGGCACACGACCTCAAGCTCGCCACCATAGAGCTTGAGCATTCACACCCGCTGGGACGGTTATGGGACCTCGATGTCCTGACTCCGGAAGGAGAAATCCTGTCTCGCCGTCATTTTACGCTCCCTGCACGCCGCTGCCTGCTGTGCGAGCAAAGCGCAGCCGACTGCGCGCGGGGTAAAACCCACACGCTTTCCGAGTTACTTATTCGCATGGAGGAACTGCTGCATGATGCCGATTCCCGCAACATCGACTAAATCCGCCGTTCTTCCTCAGGATTTACCAGAAGCGTACGCGACGCTCGCGTGGCGTGCCATGCTGACGGAAGTCAACCTGTCTCCCAAACCCGGTCTGGTGGATCGTATTAACAACGGCGCGCACAAAGACATGGCGCTGGATGACTTTCACCGCAGCGCCGAGGCGATCCACGCCTGGCTGCCGCGTTTCGTCGAATACGGGGCCTTCAGCGCGCAACTGGTGCCTGAAGATGTGCTGAAAGGACTGCGTCCGGTGGGGATGGCCTGCGAGGCCGAGATGTTTCGCGCCACTGCCGGGGTTAACACCCATAAAGGCAGTATCTTTTCGCTGGGATTGCTGTGCGCCGCCATTGGTCGCCTGCACCAGCTCAGCCAGACCGTCACACCTGAAACCATTTGCTCTACAGCAGCAGCCTTTTGCCGCGGCCTGACCGAGCGCGAACTGCGCCAGAACAATCAACAACTCACGGCTGGCCAACGTTTGTATCAACAACTGGGATTAACCGGGGCTCGCGGTGAAGCCGAAGCGGGCTATCCATTAGTGATCCACCACGCGTTACCGCACTACCGCGCATTGCTGTCTCAGGGTCGCGATCCTGAACTGGCATTGCTCGATACCTTACTGCTGCTTATGGCAATCAACGGCGATACCAACGTAGCTTCCCGCGGTGGCGCTGAAGGTCTGCGCTGGTTACAGCAGCAATCTGCCACATTATTGCAGCAAGGGGGAATTCGCACCCCCGCCGATCTCAATTACCTGCACCAGTTCGACCAACAGTGCATTGAACGCAACCTCAGTCCTGGAGGCTGTGCCGATCTGCTGATTGTCACCTGGTTCTTAGCTCAGATTTCACAAGTTCATCATTATCACCATTAAAGATCCTTTCCGGAGAATCATTCATGTCTTTATCAAAAGATAGTATATGGAAGTTACTGGCCCCGCTGGTCGTCATGGGTGTCATGTTTCTTATCCCCGTCCCTGATGGAATGCCCCCGCAGGCCTGGCACTACTTTGCCGTGTTTGTTGCCATGATTGTCGGTATGATCCTCGAGCCTATCCCGGCAACAGCGATCAGCTTTATCGCCGTGACAATTTGCGTTATCGGCAGCAACTACCTGCTGTTTGATGCCACAGAACTGGCGGACCCCACCTTTCACGCCGGCAAACAGGCGCTGAAGTGGGGTCTGGCTGGCTTCTCCAGCACCACCGTCTGGTTGGTGTTTGGTGCGTTCATCTTCGCACTGGGTTATGAAGTCACCGGTCTGGGTCGTCGTATCGCGCTGTTCCTGGTGAAGTTCATGGGTAAACGTACCCTGACGCTGGGCTATGCGATTGTTATTATCGACATCCTGCTGGCGCCATTTACACCGTCGAACACCGCGCGTACCGGTGGTACCGTTTTCCCGGTTATCAAAAACCTGCCGCCGCTGTTTAAATCATTCCCTAACGATCCATCAGCACGCCGTATCGGCGGTTATCTGATGTGGATGATGGTGATCAGTACCAGCCTGAGTTCCTCTATGTTCGTTACCGGCGCTGCGCCAAACGTACTGGGTCTGGAATTCGTTAACAAAATTGCCGGTATTCAGATCAGCTGGCTGCAATGGTTCCTCAGCTTCCTGCCAGTCGGTATTATTTTGCTGATCGTTGCGCCGTGGTTATCCTACGTTCTGTACAAACCCGAAGTCACTCACAGTGCAGAAGTTGCCGCATGGGCCGGTGATGAACTGAAAACCATGGGTAAACTGACCCGTAAAGAGATGACCCTGATCGGTCTGGTGCTGCTGAGCCTGGGTCTGTGGGTATTCGGCGGCAAGCTGATTGATGCCACCGCCGTGGGTCTGCTGGCGGTTTCTCTGATGTTGGCTCTGCACGTGGTACCGTGGAAAGACATTACCCGCTATAACAGCGCATGGAACACGCTGGTCAACCTTGCCACCCTGGTGGTAATGGCCAACGGCTTAACCCGTTCCGGTTTTATCGACTGGTTCGCTAACACCATGAGCTCACACCTGGAAGGCTTCTCACCTAACGCGACTGTGATCGTGCTGGTACTGGTGTTCTACTTTGCTCACTACCTGTTTGCCAGCCTGTCTGCGCATACCGCGACCATGCTGCCAGTAATTCTGGCGGTCGGTAAAGGGATCCCGGGCGTGCCAATGGAGCATCTGTGTATTCTGCTGGTGCTGTCCATCGGTATCATGGGTTGTCTGACACCGTATGCCACCGGCCCTGGCGTGATCATCTACGGCTGTGGTTATGTGAAGTCCAAAGACTACTGGCGTCTGGGCGCCATCTTCGGCGTTATCTATATCGCCATGCTTCTGCTGGTCGGCTGGCCGATTCTGGCAATGTGGAGCTAATCGTACTTCTTAGTCCTTAGCAAAAACGCGTAACGAAAATGATGCCGCTCAGCTAAACCTGAGCGGCTTTTTTTATGATTTAATAGATGACATTCAGAAATTATATAAGTATCCGAATTCATCATGACATCGACATGGCGTTATTGCTCTTTGCTGACGGCACTTCTGCTGCCGGTTTCTGCGGCCCAGGCCGAACAACTTCAGGCAAAACAGTACGGTGACTTTGATCGCTATGTGCTGGCGCTCTCCTGGCAAACCGGTTTTTGTCAGAGCCAACACGAACGTAATCGTCAGGAACCCGACGAATGCCGCCTGCAAAAAGAAACCGCAAATAAAGCAGATTTCCTGACCGTTCACGGTCTGTGGCCTGGCCTGCCAAAATCGATTGCCGCCCGCGGTGTAGATAATCGTCGGTGGATGCGCTTTGGCTGCGCCACACGCCCTATACCAAACCTGCCGGAGGCTCGTGCCAGTCGCAAATGCGCCGCGCCAGAAACGGGGCTTTCGCTGGAAAGCGCCGCAAAACTGAGCGCTGTGATGCCCGGCGCTGGCGGAACATCGTGTCTCGAACGTTACGAATATGCCAAGCACGGCGCCTGTTTTGGTTTCGATCCTGACGCGTACTTTGGCACTATGGTGCGAATGAATAGCGAGATAAAAAATACCGAACTCGGCAAATTTATTGCCGACAATTACGGACAAACCGTCAGCCGCAACGCATTTGACGACGCCGTCGCGAAAACCTGGGGTACAAAAAGCGTGAAGGCAGTGAAGTTAAGCTGTCACGGTAATCCGGCCTACCTGACTGAAATCCAGTTTACGCTCAAGGCAGCCACCATTAATGCCCCGCTTTCCGCAGCATCGTTCCTGCCGCAAGCGCATCCTGGAAACTGCGGCAAGCAGTTTATCCTCGACAAAGTCGGTTATTGATCGCCTGAATGTGAACTAAATCACTTCAAACCTGGGGTAAGTCTCAGTATCATCATAAAAGCTAAACCCTTGCCGCCTGACGGTGAGGGTTTTCTTTTGGGATTATTTACCTGCGCACCCGCAGTATCGACGACATGGAGTAATAAATGTCCAGACCAACTATCATCATTAACGACCTCGATGCTGAGCGCATTGACCGCCTGTTGGAGCAACCTGCGTTTGCGGGTTTACCGATTGCTGACGCCTTAAACGCCGAGCTGGATCGCGCCCAAATGTGTTCTCCAGAAACCATGCCGCACGATGTCGTCACCATGAACAGCCGCGTGAAATTCCGCAATCTGAGCGATGGTGAAGTCCGAGTGCGTACCCTGGTGTATCCGGCCACGATGACCGACAGCAGTACTCAACTGTCGGTGATGGCCCCGGTAGGTGCTGCCCTTCTGGGTCTGCGCGTTGGCGACACGATCCACTGGGAACTACCAGGTGGTACATCAACCCATCTCGAAGTCATCGAACTTGAGTACCAGCCTGAAGCTGCGGGCGACTACCTGCGCTAACTCTGTTATAGCAAAGCTACTCGCTTTATCTTACAGGGGATGCTTACGCATCCTCTTTCCGATGATATCCCCGCCCCTCATTGACATTATTGCTGCTTTCCCTTTCCTGCTCGCAAAACATAAATCTGTGTCGTGACTGACAGAATCATTTTTAATACTATGCTGTTATGTGTTCATGTAATGACAAGGAGAATGTTTATGTACAACACAATCATAATGCCTGTTGATGTATTCGAAATGGAACTAAGCGACAAGGCTGTTCGCCATGCAGAATTTCTGGCACAGGAAAATGGGATTATCCATCTTCTGCATGTGCTTCCTGGCTCCGCCAGCCTGAGCCTGCATCGTTTTGCTGCTGACGTTCGCCGTTTTGAGGAACATCTGCAGCACGAAGCGGAAACCCGCCTGCAAACGATGGTCGGTCACTTCAGTATTGATCCTTCTCGCATCAAACAGCACGTTCGCTTTGGTAGCGTACGTGATGTAGTCAACGAGTTGGGCGAAGAGCTGAACGCCGATGTGGTGGTCATTGGATCGCGCAACCCATCAATCAGCACCCATCTGCTGGGTTCTAACGCCTCCAGCGTAGTCCGCCACGCCACCCTGCCGGTGCTGGTCG
>NZ_SZXN01000079.1:0-22547 GCF_005281195.1 Citrobacter sp. wls613 | reverse complement strand
AAAAAAAGGGGCTACCTTTCGGTAGCCCCTTTTTATTCCGCATCGATGTTATTTCACCGAATCGGTAAGCCTGAAACGCGTTTGCGACCTCAGGCATTTTCCTTCTTTTGCAGGTGAGTCTTACTTTCTTTCTTATTGTACGGTGGAGCGAATCAGGTAATCAAAGGCGCTCAGTGAGGCTTTTGCACCTTCGCCGGTAGCTATGATTATCTGTTTGTACGGCACGGTGGTGCAGTCACCCGCAGCGAAAACCCCTTTCACGCTGGTTTCACATTTGGCATCAATAATAATTTCGCCCATGCGATTACGCTCAACGGCACCTTCCAGCCAGTTGGTGTTTGGCAGCAGGCCAATCTGCACAAAAATACCCGCCAGTTCCACATTGTGGACGTCGCCGCTGACGCGATCGCGGTATTCCAGACCGGTCACCTTGCTACCGTCACCCTTCACTTCAGTAGTTTGCGCATTCAGAATAATGTCGACGTTTTTCAGGCTACGCACTTTATTTTGCAGAACCTGATCAGCCTTCATTTCCGGCGCAAACTCAAGCAGCGTCACATGTTCAACTATACCGGCCAGATCGATAGCCGCTTCAACGCCCGAGTTACCGCCGCCAATCACCGCCACGCGTTTGCCTTTAAACAGTGGGCCATCACAGTGCGGGCAATAGGTTACGCCTTTGGTCCGATACTTATCTTCGCCCGGTACGTTCATGTTGCGCCATTTGGCACCGGTGGCAATAATAATGCTGCGTGCTTTTAGCACCGCGCCGGAGGCCGTTTCAATCTGGTGCAAGCCGCCTTCCTGCGCAGCAGGAACCAACTTGCTGGCGCTCTGGCTATCAATCACATCAACATCATAGTCATCAACATGTGCTTTCAGCGCGCCTGCCAGTTTTTGACCTTCGGTTTTCGGCACCGAGATATAGTTTTCGATATCAACGGTATCCAGCACCTGACCGCCAAAGCGTTCACCCATCAAGCCGGTACGAATACCTTTACGTGCGGAATACACTGCCGCCGCCGCCCCTGCAGGACCCGAACCGACGATCAGCACATCATAGGCATCACGTTTATTCAGCTCTTCTGCCGCGCGCTTCTCAGCACCGGTATCGACTTTGGCGACGATTTCCGTCAGCGTCATACGCCCCTGACCAAACTCTTTGCCGTTCATATACACGGCCGGAACACCCATCACGTTGCGATCGGTAATCTCATTCTGGAAAGTACCGCCATCAATCGCCGTATGCTTGATACGCGGGTTCAGCACCGACATCAGGTTCAGCGCCTGCACCACGTCAGGACAGTTGTGGCAGGACAGTGAATAATAGGTTTCAAACTCAAAATCGCCATCGAGATCGCGGATCTGCTCCAGCAGAGACTGCGCTTCTTTTGACGGATGACCACCGGTCCACAGCAGCGCCAAAACCAGAGACGTAAACTCGTGGCCCAGTGGAGAACCGGCAAAACGCGGTCCCTGGTGAGAACCTGGATTAGTAATCAGAAACGATGGCTTACGTACTGCCAGCGTGTTGTCTTCTTTAAAGATTACTTTCTCTGACAGTTCAGCAATTTCAGTTAGCAGTTCCTTGATTTCTGCCGATTTAGCGCTGTCATCCAGCGTAGCAATCAGCTCAACAGGTTTGGTCAGTTTCTCAAGGTAAGCCCTGAGCTGGGTTTTCATATTTGTGTCGAGCATTGTTCTTCCCTCTCTGAAAACATCATCATGCAAGCCGATTTCACGGGACTGCATCAATGCAACTTGCATCATGATGCTGGAATAAAATGGGCGCGCCTGCGCCCATGATTGACGTAATTTCCTAAGTATTTCGCGTCAGAGCAAGGCGGCTAGCCTGGTAATCCCCGGGAGCTTACAGAAGTAAGTGACCGGGGTGAGCAGGCGACGCCAACACGGCTATGACGTGAAAGACGACGGAAATTTAGATTTTACCGACCAGGTCCAGGGACGGCGCTAATGTAGCTTCACCCTCTTTCCACTTCGCCGGGCACACTTCGCCAGGGTGAGAAGCGACATACTGCGCGGCTTTAATTTTACGCAGCAGGTCAGACGCATCGCGGCCGATACCTTCAGCGGTAACTTCGATCGCCTGGATGATACCCTGCGGGTCAACAACGAACGTTGCGCGGTCAGCCAGACCTTCATCTTCACGCATGTTGTCGAAGTTACGGGTCAGGGCGCCAGTCGGGTCACCGATCATCGCGTATTTGATTTTGGCGATGGTGTCAGAGCTGCTGTGCCAGGCTTTATGCGTAAAGTGGGTATCGGTAGATACAGAGTAAACGTCTACGCCCAGCTTCTGCAGTTCTTCGTAATGGTCTGCCACGTCGCCCAGTTCAGTCGGGCATACGAACGTAAAATCAGCCGGGTAGAAGAAGAAAACACTCCAACGACCTTCGATATCTTTCTCGGTAACTTCGATGAACTCACCGTTTTTGAACGCCTGGTTTTTGAAAGGTTTAATTTTGGTATTAATCAAAGACATCTGTACTTCCTCCGTGTTTTCGTTGAGGGATAAGTTAACGAAAATCTTTCATCAGGGCTAATGCGTTTCCTTTATCAAATCAATAAGCGTTAACTAACAACCGACTCAACAAAATGTTGTGAAACCGTAGCAAAAAGTAAAAAGGCCCCCTTTGCAGGGAGCCCATTACCCGAGTTACCCGCAGATAACTTCAGTGCCAGCGGACTGGCTAAGTGTTGCGCTCTACATTACCTTAACAAAGGTTGTAACAGCGATTGGGATTACATCACCCCACTCAAGAAAGGGCAATCGACAGACCGTCGGTCTTACCTATGGCTGTGATAGGTTTTGCAATTCAGCCCCCTTTCCTTTTGATTTTATAAGGAAAATCAATGTTTAAACGTACATTACTCTTCGCTTTGCTCCCTGCCGTCGTGCACGCCGAAGAACTCCCTGCCCCGGTAAAAGCCATCGAAAAACAGGGCATTACCATCCTCAAGCCGTTTGACGCGCCAGGTGGAATGAAAGGTTACCTGGGAAAATACCAGGATATGGGAGTGACTATCTATGTCACGCCTGACGGGAAACACGCCATTTCCGGCTACATGTATAATGAAAAAGGCGAAAACCTCAGTAATACATTGATAGAAAAAGAAATCTATGCACCTGCTGGCCGTGAAATGTGGCAGCGCATGGAAAAAGCGTCGTGGATTCTGGACGGGAAAAAAGACGCGCCGGTTATTGTCTATGTTTTCGCCGATCCCTTCTGCCCATATTGCAAACAATTTTGGCAACAGGCACGTCCATGGGTTGATTCAGGAAAAGTACAACTCCGGACATTGTTGGTCGGCGTAATCAAGCCCGAGAGTCCGGCAACCGCCGCAGCAATTCTGGCCAGCAAAGATCCGGCTAAAACATGGCATGACTATGAGGCCTCTGGCGGTAAACTCACGCTGAAAATGCCAGAGACGCCCCCTTCCGAGCAGCTGAAGGTATTGAATATCAACCAAAAATTGATGGATGACTTGGGCGCTAACGTCACGCCGGCAATCTACTACATGAGCAAAGACAACACATTACAACAGGCCGTCGGGCTGCCGGATAAAGAAAAACTGGACATTATAATGGGTAATAACTAAAACTAATATTATGAGTGATTGTTATCATTCTCATTTCAATCACTCATGATGCATTTTCTACTCGTCAAATTAATACTGACTGTGATACTTTAGTTTAAGTTAACTATTCATTAAGCGTATAAAAGATTCTTAAAAGAAATAACTTGCAATTCAAATATATAAAAATGAAATATTTCCACATAAAATAACAATGAGAATATACATATGGCTAACCTCTATGACCTTAAAAAATTCGATCTCAACCTATTGGTTATTTTTGAGTGTATTTATCAACATTTGAGTATCAGTAAGGCCGCCGAAACGCTGTATATCACGCCATCCGCCGTAAGTCAGTCGTTGCAAAGACTACGCACACAGTTTAATGACCCTCTATTTATTCGGTCTGGTAAAGGGATCACGCCTACGGTGACAGGCATTAACCTGCACCATCATCTTGAGCAAAATCTTAACAATCTGGAGCAAACGATAAATATCATGCATAGCTCCAGCCTGAAAAAGAAGTTTGTCATTTACTGCCCACAACTTGTTACCGGTTTTAATATAAAAGAGTTAATTCATTATCTGAGAGAGGATGCCGATGTCGAAATTGAACATCATGATATATTAATGTCAGCAGAAACGGCTGAAAACATATTGGCTTATCGCAAAGCAGATCTGGTCGCTACTATTGTACCCGTGCGCAATCGTTCCATTATCTGCGCCCCGTTCAAAACCATCGAAGGTGTATTGGTTTGCAGTAGCAACCACCCCAGAATAAATGCTTCAAGCACACTTAAACAAGTACTGGAAGAACAGTTTACCTCTCTTCTCTCTGAAGAACTGGGTATGAAAGAGTACCAGTCAAAAACTAACGAATTTATGGCCAATCGTAATATAGGGTTTAGCAGCGACTCTCTTATTTCAATTACCAACGTCATTTCCAGCACTGATATCATCGGTATTATTCCCAGAGTCATTTTCGAGCACTACGCACCTATTTTCAATCTAAAAGAAATAGATATTGGTATAAAGATACCGTCAGCCGAACTTTTTCTGATGTATAATCGCGCCTCACTTAACAACAGCGGCTTTGCTGAATATATAAAAAGAATTATACCCGCTAGCGAATGAGCCAACATCGTTTATTTTTTAATTCAATACATGCGCGATATTAATCAATGGAACCCATACACCAAGTAAATATATTTAAAAAAGTTGCGTGACCCGTAAATTAGCATATCTTATTGCAACCATTTATTATGTATAAAAATAATAAAGTTACGACCTGAGCTTGATATGTCTGTTTATAAAATACCGCTAAGTAAAAATGTACTTGAAGCCGCTCAGGAGCGCATTACGTGGACGCTGGAAACGCTGCCGCGCATTTGTGTTTCATTATCAGGTGGCAAAGATTCAGGGGTGATGTTGCATCTGACGGCCACACTGGCCCGTCAGATGCATAAAAAAATTCACGTATTATTTATCGACTGGGAGGCCCAGTTTTCCTGCACTATCGACTATGTGCAGGCATTGCGCGAACATTACTCCGACGTTATTGAACGGTTTTATTGGGTCGCCTTGCCGTTAACCACGCAAAATTCACTCTCGCAATTTCAGCCGGAATGGCAGTGCTGGGAGCCGAATACGCAATGGGTTCGCCAACCGCCAGCAGATGCCATTACCGATCCCGAGTTCTTCCATTTCTATCAGACCGGAATGACCTTTGAACAATTCGTTCGCGAGTTCGCTGACTGGTTTTCAGAAAAGCGGCCGGCCGCAATGCTGGTCGGGATCCGTGCCGACGAGTCATATAATCGCTTTGTCGCGATTGCCAATTCACATAAGCAGCGGTTTGCCGATGATAAACCCTGGACCACCGCCGCGCCTGGGGGACATACCTGGTACATTTATCCCATCTATGATTGGAAAACGGCCGATATCTGGACCTGGTTTGCTAAAACCAATATGACATGCAACCCCTTGTATAACCTGATGTACCAGGCCGGTGTCCCGACGCGATACATGCGCATTTGCGAGCCCTTTGGCCCGGAACAACGCCAGGGCCTTTGGCTCTATCACGTTATTGAACCGCAGCGATGGGCAGCCATGTGCGCCCGCGTGAGCGGCGTTAAAAGTGGGGGTATTTATGCCGGTCATGACAACCATTTTTACGGACACCGGAAAATATTAAAACCGGATCATTTAAGCTGGCAAGAGTACGCCATGCTGCTACTAAACAGCATGCCAGAACAGACAGCTGAGCACTATCGCAACAAAATCGCCGTCTATATTCAGTGGTATAAGAAAAAAGGTATGACCGATATTCCGCAAAATCAAGACGGTGATATTGGGTCCAGAGATATCCCCTCATGGCGGCGAATCTGCAAAGTCCTGTTGAATAATGATTACTGGTGTCGGGCGCTTTCTTTTAGTCCAACAAAGTCAAAAAGCTACCAACGCTATAACGAACGCATGAAAACAAAACGTCAGGAATGGGGGATTTTATGCAACAACGATTAACACAGGAGCTCCTCGGTTTTCTTTCTGAACTCCCCGAAAAAGAGCGAATTGAGGCCATAAATGAATTCAGAATAGCCATCCACAGCGTCAGTCCTTTTCGCGAAGAGCCGGTAGATTGTGTGTTATGGGTCGAAGGAAATCATATTACGCCTAACGACTACAACCCTAATAACGTGGCGCCGCCGGAGAAAAGACTGCTGCTGAAATCCATCGAGGCAGATGGATTTACCCAACCCATCGTTGTGGTTCACTCAACGGAAGAAGAATATGAAATCATTGATGGTTTTCATCGACATGAATTAGGCAAAAGCAAACCCTCGCTGAGATCCCGACTAAAAGGTTATTTACCCATCACCTGCTTGCAGCGTGAACGCCATGAACGCATGGCGGCAACGATTCGTCACAACCGTGCTCGCGGACGGCATCAAATCCACGCCATGTCTGAAATTGTCCGTGAATTATCACTCCTCGGCTGGAGTGAAGAAAAAATCGGTAAAGACCTCGGGATGGACAGTGATGAGGTATTACGTCTCAAGCAAATCAACGGTCTGCAAGAATTGTTCGCCGACCGCCGATTCTCCAAAGCCTGGACGGTGAAGTAACTACAGCGCGGCCAGGCGTTCTGCTGCCGCCAACAGCGTCGATTCCTGCTTGGCAAAACACAGGCGAATCAACTTGTGTGGGAAAGGATCGGCGCAAAAAACTGACAGAGGGATCGCTGCTACCCCCACCTCTTTGGTCAGCCACTGGCAAAACGCCACATCATCGAGATCCGAGACGGCACTGTAATCGATCAGCAAAAAATACGTCCCTTCGCAGGGCAAAATGTCCAAACGACTGTCACGGAGTGCGTTCACCAGCACATCACGTTTTCGCTGATAAAACGCGGGCAGGTCGCGGTAATGCGTTGGGTCGGCCCGCAGCATATCCGCCAGTGCCAACTGCGCTGGCGTATTGACCGAGAAGGTCAAATACTGGTGTACCTTACGTAATTCGACGCTGATGTTTTTTGGCGCCACACAGTACCCAACCTTCCATCCGGTCATATGGTAGGTTTTGCCGAATGATGAGACCGCAACCGCACGCTCGCGCAGCTGCGGATGTGCCAGCACGCTGGCATGCCCTTGCGCGGCAAAGCAGATGTGTTCATAGACTTCATCGCTTACCACAAAAATATCGCGTGCTTTAATGGCCTGCCACAGCACATCAAAGTCTGCTTTTTGCCAGACGGTGGCAGAGGGGTTATGCGGTGTGTTGAGGATCACCAGTCGGGTCCTGTCGCTCAACAACGCGGTAAATGCCTGCCAGTCCACGCGAAAAGATGGCGGCTGCAGCGCGATACGTTTAACCACGCCGCCAGATAGCGCCACCGCGGGCGCATAGCTGTCATAGCTCGGGTCAAAACAAATCACCTCATCGCCGGGTCGCACTAAGGCCGTAATCGCCGAGTACAGTGCTTCCGTCGCTCCCGCCGTCACCGTAACCTCACTGTCAGCATCCGGTTTATAGCCGTATAACTCGGCGGTTTTGTCGGCGATGGCTTCACGCAGCGGCTGCACACCTGTCATGGGAGCATATTGGTTCGCCCCTTGCGCTACATGGTACGCCAGGCGTTCTTGCAGATAGTGTGGGCCGTCAAAATCCGGGAATCCCTGCGACAGGTTAATCGCCTGATGTTCCTGTGCCAGGGCGCTCATTTGCGAGAATATGGTAGTGCCTAAATTGGGGAGTTTGCTTTGCACAATCAGCGAGTTATTACTCATTATTGTTATCCTGACGTGTGATGTTGTGGTTGAAGCCACTATAACACGATGTTAGTATTTGGCAATCAAGACGTTTAGACGTCCATATAAAAATAACCTGCGTGGACAGGACAGCCAAAAGGACAACACAACATGAGTCAGAGCGAAATTCGCGTCGTCGTCGGCCCGGCCAATTACTTTTCCCATACCGGCAGCCTGTCCAGACTGCATGATTTCTTCACCGCCGACATACTGTCGCGCGCCGTCTGGGTGTATGGTGAGCGTGCTATCGCCGCTGCCCGTCCCTATCTGCCTGGCGCATTTAATTGTGACGGGGCAAAGCACCTACTGTTTACCGGTCATTGCAGCGAAACAGACGTTCAGCAACTGGCAGAAGATGCCGGTGATCGCCGCAGCGTGGTGATTGGCGTGGGCGGCGGCACATTACTCGACACCGCCAAAGCGCTGGCCCGTCGTCTCGGTTTGCCTTTCGTGGCGATCCCAACCATTGCCGCGACCTGTGCGGCCTGGACGCCGCTCTCCGTGTGGTACAACGATGCCGGTCAGGCGCTGCACTTCGACATTTTCGATGACGCCAACTTTCTGGTGCTGGTGGAGCCGCAGATTATCCTCAATGCACCAGAGGAATACTTACTGGCGGGCATCGGCGACACGCTGGCGAAGTGGTACGAAGCAGTCGTGCTGGCACCGCAGCCCGAAACGTTGCCGCTGACCGTGCGCCTGGGGATTAACGGCGCGCTGGCTATTCGCGACGTGCTGCTGCAATACAGCGAGCAGGCGCTGGCTGATAAAAAGCAGGGGAAACTCAGTCAGGCGTTTTGCGATGTGGTGGATGCAATCATTGCCGGCGGCGGCATGGTGGGCGGTCTGGGCGAGCGTTACACCCGCGTGGCGGCGGCACATTCGGTGCATAACGGTCTGACGGTGCTCCCGCAGACGGAGGCGTTTTTACACGGTACCAAAGTGGCCTACGGCATCCTGGTACAGAGTGCGCTGCTGGGGCAAGACGATGTACTGGCTCAACTCACTTCAGCCTACCAGCGTTTCAATTTACCCACCCGGTTGGCCCAGTTAGACGTGGATATAAATAACCGTGCTGAGATCGATAAGGTGATTGCGCATACACTGCGCCCGGTGGAATCCATTCACGCACTGCCGGTCACGTTAACGCCAGAAACCCTGTGCGCGGCGTTTGAGAAGGTGGAGTCGTTTACGGTGTGAGTGCGATGTGGGTTACCTGATGGTGGGTTGCCTGATGGCGGGTTGCCTGATGGTGGGTTGCCTGATGGCGGCTTCGCCTTATCAGGCCTACGCAATGCGGTGTTGTAGGCCGGATAAGCGTCAGCGCCATCCGGCAAAAAATCAACAGCACTTCGCGCCGCCTTTGCCCCCATAGCGCGCATCCTGACGCTCACGGAAGAATTCTTCGTAGGTCATCGGCGCCTGCTCCGGATGCGTGACGCGCATATGCTCAACATAGTTGTCATAATCCGGCACGCCAATCATCAGGCGGGCGGTTTGACCTAAATATTTCCCGGCTTTTGCGAGTGTTTCAAACATAGTCATTCCCTGTCATGCAAACGCCCTCCCCGCTGCGGAGAGGGCTTGTGGGTTATGAGAATATTAGTGTGCGCCTTTCGCCTGCGCCACGATTTCTTCGACATTCTCTGGCATCGGTTCGTACGGCGTTTCTTTTGACGTCGGTTTGTCCTCTTTCAGCGCAGCCCTCGCCGCTTTAATGGCGAACAGACCCAGAACCACCACCACCACCATGAAGAAGATGGTCAGTCCAGCATCCAGACGGTTGTTAAACACCAATTGTGAAAGCTGCGACTGGGTGTATTGCGCCGGAATGTTACCGCTGTCGATCATCGCCTGGAACTTGTTGGCGATCGCCAGGAAGCCAATTTTGGTATCCGGGCTAAACGCTTTCTGCCAGCCGGCGGTCAGAGTACAAATCAGCAGCCAGGCGGTTGGCACCAGCGCCACCCATGCGTAGCGCTGACGTTTCATCTTGAACAGTACCACCGCACACAGCATCAGCGCCATGCCAGCCAGCATCTGGTTGGCGATACCAAACAGCGGCCACAGGGTGTTGATACCGCCTAATGGATCCACCACGCCCTGGTGCAGGAAGTAACCCCAGGCCAGCACGCACAGCGCCGTTGCCAACAGGTTCGCAGGCAGTGAATCAGTACGCTTCAGGCCTGGTGACACCACGCCCAACAGGTCCTGCAACATAAAGCGTGCAGCACGCGTACCGGCATCGACCGCGGTCAGAATAAACAGGGCTTCGAACAGAATAGCGAAGTGATACCAGAACGACACATCCATCATGCCACCCAGCGCACCATGCAGAATGTACGCCATCCCTACCGCCAGCGTAGGCGCACCGCCCGCACGAGAAATAATGGATTGCTCGCCCACTTCGTTAGCGATTTGATGCAGGGTATCCGGGGTAATGGCAAAGCCCCAGCTACTGACCACCTGCGCCGCAGAAGCGACCACATCCACCGTGCCTGCAGGTGCCAGCACCGCCATCGGGCTGTTCATAGCAAAATACACGCCCGGATCGATGATACACGCAGAGACCAGCGCCATGATGGCGACAAAGGACTCCATCAGCATCCCGCCGTAGCCGATAAAACAAGCCTGCCCTTCATTTGCCAGCATCTTCGGCGTGGTGCCGGACGCAATCAGCGCATGGAAGCCAGAAACCGCCCCGCAGGCAATGGTAATAAACAGGAATGGGAACAGGTTGCCCGTCCACACCGGACCGGTACCGTCAACGAATTTGGTCAGCGCAGGCATGGTCAGCGTTGGACGCATGATCAGAATGCCCACCGCCAGACCGACAATAGTACCAATCTTCAGGAAGGTAGACAGGTAGTCACGCGGTGCCAGCAGCAGCCACACCGGCAGCACGGCGGCCACGAAGCCGTAACCCACCAGCATCCAGGTCAGCTGTACACCGGTAAAGTCAAAGTACGGTGCCCAGGTTGGGCTTTCAGCCACCCAGCCGCCGGAAATAATGGCAAACACCAGGAATACCAGGCCGATAATCGACACCTCACCAATGCGACCCGGACGCAGATAGCGCAGGTAAATGCCCATAAAGATCGCCAGCGGGATGGTAAACGCTACGGTGTAGGTTCCCCACGGGCTGTGGGTCAGCGCTTTCACGACGATCATCGCCAACACCGCGAGGATAATCACCATGATCATAAAACAGGCCACCAGCGCAATCACGCCCGCCGTTGGGCCCATCTCTTCTTTCACCAGTTCGCCCAGGGAACGACCATCGCGACGGGTGGAGACAAACAGCACCATAAAGTCCTGCACCGCGCCCGCCAGTACCACCCCGGCCAGTAGCCAGATCATGCCCGGCAGGTAGCCCATTTGCGCTGCCAGCACCGGTCCGACTAACGGACCCGCTCCGGCAATCGCCGCAAAGTGGTGACCAAACAATACTTTTTTATCGGTAGGAACGTAATCCAGACCGTCGTTATGCCGCACGGCTGGCGTCATACGCGTCGGGTCCAGTGCCAGCACATTTTTCGCGATGTACAGGCCATAAAAACGGTAGGCAATAAGATAGACACAGACCGACGCCACCACAATCCACAGCGCGTTGATCTGTTCACCACGGTTTAACGCAATATATCCCAGGGCAAATGCTCCGATAACGGAGAGCAATGTCCAGAGAAGGTATTTCCCTGATTTATTCATGGTTGTTGTCCGTTTGCGTGATCCAGAAAGATGTTACATTTTGTTTCTATAACACCTTTCCTGAATTTAACAACCTGACAACCACATAAACCTGAGACTCTACTGACTATTTACATTGCATTGTTAACTAGATCACTTCATTTACCTGTTAAGCCTGCAATTTCATTTTACGTTGTCGACAATGTCACCCCATCACCGCCGTGCCTAAGCGACAGGTACAGCAGCGCCGTCCTTGCTCATCAAAAATCACGATCTCCCAGCTTTGGTTCTGCCGCCCGAGATGCAGCGGCTGACAAACGCCGCGCACTTTTCCCTGCGATACCGCACGATGGTGGGTAGCATTGAGTTCCGTACCGACCACACATTGTCCATCGCGGGTCATCATGTAGCCCGCCATCGATCCCAGCGTTTCCGCCAGTGCCGCCGACGCGCCACCGTGCAGCAGACCAAACGGCTGATGGGTACGATGGTCCACCGGCATTTCAGCTTCCAACACGTCATCGCCCAGCCGGGTATAGACCACGCCTAAATGCGCCACCAACGTGTTCTGGCTGGTGGCATTGAGTTCATCGAGCGTGAGGTGTCGTTTCCAGATCATCATTACGCTCCCAGCGTCGAGCCGCCGTCCACCACGATATCCTGCAAGGTGATATGGCTGGCCAGATCGGAGGCGAGGAATAAGACAGTGTTGGCGATTTCCTGCGGACGAGCAATCTTACCCAACGGAATGCCAAGCTTAAACTGCTCGCCAAACCCGCGAATACGCTGCTGTTCGGCGTCGTCACTGACCCACAGCGTACGTTGCATATCGGTGTCGGTCGACCCCGGCGAAACTACATTACAGCGCACGCCACTCGTAGACAGTTCCAGACCGACGGTCAATGCCAGGCTTTTCAGCGCGGCTTTTGACGCGCCGTAAGCGCTCATACCGATGCGTGGCGTATGTGCCGCATCCGATGCAACGGTGACTATCGCCCCGCCCTGCTGGCGGCGAAACTGCGCCATGGTGTGCTGAAACAGATTGAACGCGCCGCCCACATTGACAGCGAAGGTCTGCTGCCAGTCCTCAGCGCTCAGCGCGTCGGTTGGCCCCATACGTAAAATCCCGGCGGCGTTGACCAGCACGTCCAGCCGCTCGGTGTTCGCCAGCAAGCGCTCGCACACCTGCGCCACCTGCGGTGCGTCCGCCACATTCATTACCTCGGTGGCAAACGGATAAGCTTCACCGTCAAACGCCAGATCGAAGCCGGTCACCCGCGCACCCGCGTCAACAAACGCCAGCGCCGTGGTGTAACCAATGCCTTTTCCTGCGCCGGTGACCCAGACGGTTTTGCCTTTGAAATCAAACCCAACCATTACTTCACCTCGCGGGAAAGCAGTTTCCACCAGGCGTCAATGGTCGGATTTTTCGCCAGCATCACGAAGTCGATATCGCCATGCACTTTACGCCAGCGGGCGGCCAGCGCCATCATCCGTACCGAATCCAGACCGTAGTCGATCAGGTTTTCGTCATCCAGCGGCTCATCAGATTCATCCAGCAATGGCAAAATTACGCTGCGTAGCACCTCTTTACTGGCAGGCACCGGCGTTGGCAAGAGTTCCTGCGTCATCACCACCCGACCAGAGCGTCCGGCAACATATTTCAGCGACATCAGGTGTTCGTCGCGGCTAAAGTCAGCCAACGCATCGGCCACCATAAACGGCTTAATGTCGCGCATGAACGCGTCGGTTGCGGTGGTCATACAGCCAATATGCGCGTAGACGCCGGTAATAATCAGCTGATTACGCCCGGTTTCTTTCAGCATCTGTTCCAGCGGGGAGCGATGAAACGCGCTGTAGCGCCATTTCACCAGGATTGTATCCGCTTCGTCCGGGGCCAGCGCATCGACAATCTTCTGCTGTTCCGGCGAGCGCGTCAGCCCCGGTCCCCACATATCGTTCAACAGGGCACGGTCTTCATCGCTTTGATCTTTCGGCTGGGCAGTGTAATAGACCGGAATGTTATGCGCTTTGCAGTACTGGCGCAGCGCGGCAATATTGGCCACTACCTGCTCCATCATCGGGCAGTTATCGCCCCAAAAACCGATAAAATAGTCCTGCATGTCGTGGATCAGCAGCGCAGCACGCTCGGGTTCAAACGCCCAGTCAACTTTATTGGCGGGAACATCAAGCGCGGTGGGCAGCGCATAAGCCTGCAGTTTAGGAATTGCCATCTCTTTTCTCCTTCAGGCCAGTGAACGTGATGCCAGCCACTGACGTAATTGTTTTTTATCCACTTTCCCGACCGGGGTTAGCGGCAGCGACGCCACGCACTCGACGCGGTCCGGTAATTTGAACTCCGCCACGCCCTGCTCACGCAGGAAACGACGCACCTGAACTGCGCGCAGCGGTTCTTTCACCACCAGACAGGCACAGCTTTTCTCGCCCATCAACTCATCGTCCACGCTGACCAGCGCCGCATGAACCACCGCCGGGTGGCGCAGTAACAGGTTTTCTATCTCTTCGGCGGCGATCTTCTCCCCGCCCCGGTTGATCTGATCCTTCTCGCGCCCTTGTACGGTGATGTAACCATCATGATCGATGGCGATCAGGTCGCCTGAGCAGTAGAACCCGTTGGCATCAAAGGCGCTGGCGTTGTGTTCAGGGCTGTTGAAATAGCCGCGGAAGGTATACGGCCCGCGCGTCATCAGGCGTCCGGTCTCACCCTGCGGCAAAGGATTACCGTCGACATCGGCCACCCAGACCTCGTCATCCGGGCACATCGGGCGTCCCTGGGTATTGATGATTCGCTCAGGACTGTCGTCCAGACGGGTGTAGTTCACCAGCCCTTCCGCCATGCCGAAGACCTGCTGTAACTGACAGCCGATCTCTGCCGGAATACGGGCGGCAAGCGAAGCAGAAAGCCTCGCCCCACCGACCTGCAACAGTTTCAGCGATGCCAGTTGCGCATGACTGCCCCATTCTGCAATCGCCTGCAGCCACAGGCTTACCGCCGGGGGAACCAGCGCCGTGACGTTAACCTGATGCTTCTCAATCAGCGGGAAGCACAGCGTGGCGCTCGGGTCCGTCGCCAGCACCACGGTTCCACCGGCGAGGAACACGCCCAGCGCGCCCGGTGAGCTCATGGCGTAGTTATGCGCGGCCGGGATCGCACACAGATAGCGCGTTTCTTCGGTAAAATGGCAAATTTCGTTGCTGCGCCGCACGCTGTAGTAATAATCGTTATGGGTACGCGGGATCAGCTTCGGCGTCCCGGTGGTGCCACCGGAAAGTTGGAAATACGCCACTTCATCGGCAGGCGATGGCGTGGCGGTAAAATTGTGAGCAGGCTGGCTTATCGCATTTTGCAGGTTGTGTTCACCCTCGTCATTGAGCAGCAGCACCACGCGTAGCGAGCTGTGATCACTCACAAATGCGTTCAGGAAATCATCCGCAGCAAACAGCGCATGTGCGCGGTCAGCAATCAGCAGCACCGGTTTGATTTGCGTCGCGTAGGCGTTGAGCTCAGTGCGTTGATGGCTGTACAACCCAAAAACCGGAGCCACGCCCAGCTTGAGCAGCGCAAAGAAGGTGATATACAGCTCCGCCACATTGCCCAACTGCACCAGCGCGGTTTCACCGGGTTTAATGCCCTGACGACGCAGGCTGCTGGCAAGATTGTCTGCTGACTGGTTAAGCTGGCGGTAGCTCAGATGCCGCGCTCCATCAATCACCGCCGTATGGTCACTGTCGGCATGACGGGTCAGAATGTCGGTCAGCGGCAGATCCTGCCAGTAGCCTTTTTCACGGTAATGGCGGGCAAATTCTTCCGGCCAACGGGTGAAAGGAATACTCATTATCGCTCCTTAGAGGCCTGGTCAATAAGGCTCTTAATGCAGTCCAAAAACATTCAACATGGTCGAAAGCTTGGCACCCGTTTCACGCCATTCGGCAACCGGGGAAGAGGCAGGCACAATGCCGGCACCGGCGAAGAAACGCACCTGATTACGCAACAGCTTCGCGCAGCGGATCGTCACCACCCACTCGCCATTGCCCTGCGCATCACACCAGCCGACAATGCCGCCAAACAGTTCGCGCTCGAACGGCTCCAGCTCGGCAATCAGTTTCTGCGCAACGTGATGTGGAAAACCGCTCAGCGCTGGCGTCGGATGCAGCAGACAGGCCAGCGTCAGCGCGTTTTCCTCGGGATTAGCTTGACCCTCAAATGGCGTACCGAGATGCCAGAGCGTGGGCGTGGTGACCAGTTGAGGAGAAGACGGCAGTTGCAGTTCACGACTGCGATCGCGCAGTACCGTTTTCATAGCCTGCGTCACGAGATCGTGTTCATGGCGGTCTTTCTCGGAGGCCAGCAGGCGGATCCCGGCTTCTCTGTCCAATACGTCATCCGGCTGACGCCGCGCCGAACCCGCCAGTGGCAATGAACTGAAATGGTCACCGTCTTTACGTAACAGCAACTCCGGACTGGCGCCGATCAATACGCCGCCATCTTCGATCGGCACATGGAAGTTGTAACTTGCCGGATTTTGCGCCACCAGACGCTCCAGCAGCGCACCGCTGTCAATGTTGGCGTCGGCGGTGATATCGATCAGCCGCGACAACACCACTTTGTCCACTTCCGGGGTGGCGGTCCGGGCCGCCGCCTGGGCGACCATGTGTTCAAATACGTCCTGCTCGGGAATCGCTTTACGTTCCACGACGCTCAGTGACTGATGCGCGGTAAAGTAGCGCGACGATTGTTGCTTCGCCGTGCGGGAGAAGCTCTGCCAGGATCGGGGGATAAACAGCGACGATGGCTGGCGGGTATCAAAGGGGATGGCCCCAACCATGATGGGATTAGCGATACCCTGCGATTTGGCATCGGCAAACAGGGCGTGCATTTTTTGCTGGAACGGGCTGTCCGGTGAATCCCCATCAACTGCCGGTTCCGCATAGCGGGCAAAGCATCCTGACGTCGTAAAGCTACGGTACGGCGACATAAAGAAAAAACTGTCGGGAGCAAGTGTTGCCATAGTCTGCGGTATTTCCTCGGCCAGTGACGTATCCATATCATCCTCCAAAAATGATAAAGGTTTTAATAATGATTATCATTTATATTTTCGGTCGCTAACCTAAAAGCAAAGCGCCGGTATGTCAACTCTTGCCGTCACACAATGTGCGACTTAGGCTTGCATCCCTGCCCGCTAACAATGAAAATGAGAAGCATTAACTATATTGATAACAGGAAACTTATTCGTGCAACTCCCCGCGTTTTACCGAACGGCGCTCTTATTGGTTGGGCTGTCTCTTTCAGGAATTTCTTTAAGCCATGCTGCTGACTGGCCGCGTCAGGTCACCGACAGCCGTGGGACTCATACGCTGGAACAGAAGCCACAGCGCATTGTCTCCACCAGCGTGACGCTGACCGGGTCGCTGCTGGCCATTGATGCGCCAATTATCGCCAGCGGGGCCACCACGCCGAATAACCGCATCGGCGACGCACAGGGTTTTTTACGCCAGTGGAGCGAGGTGGCAAAAGCCCGCAAGCTGAGCCGTCTGTATATTGGCGAACCGAGCGCCGAGGCCGTTGCCGCACAAATGCCGGACCTGATTCTGATCAGCGCCACCGGCGGTGATTCTGCCCTCGCCCTGTACGATCAGCTGTCCACCATTGCCCCCACGCTTATTATTAATTACGACGACAAAAGCTGGCAGTCGCTGCTGACGCAGTTAGGTGAGATCACCGGGCATGAACAACAGGCGGCGGCACGCATTGCCGAGTTTGATAAGCAGTTGCAGGCGGTTAAGCAGCGCATTACCCTGCCGCCACAGCCGGTCAGCGCGCTGGTGTACACCGCCGCCGCGCACAGCGCCAACCTGTGGACGCCAGAGTCTGCGCAGGGCCAGCTGATGGAGCAGCTCGGTTTCACGCTGGCACCGCTGCCTGCCGGACTGCATACCAGCCAGAGTCAGGGCAAACGTCACGACATTGTGCAGCTTGGCGGTGAGAATCTGGCAACCGGACTGAACGGCGAGGCGCTGTTCCTGTTTGCAGGCGACAGCAAAGATGCCGACGCCATTTACGCGAACCCGCTGTTGGCACACCTGCCTGCCGTGCAGAATAAACGCGTCTACGCACTGGGCACTGAAACCTTCCGTCTGGATTACTACAGCGCCACGCTGCTGCTGCAACGCCTCTCCGCACTGTTTTAATCTTTAGTGCCGGATAAGGTTTACGCCTTATCCGGCATTCACCGGCATCTGCCGAAAACGACGGACCTCACTCAACAGCAACAGCAGCAACAGACCAACGATAGCCAGGCCGAATCCACTGACGCTTGCCGACGCGACCGGCGTCATCATCGCACCCAAACCGCCTAACAGCGCTGCGCCGATGGCATCGCCGGTGACGTTCTGTGCGGTCCACAAACCGTTAATGCGCCCGAGCATCGCTTCCGGCGTCTGCGTCTGTAACAGGGTGTACTGCAACAGAGAACTCACCGCGCTCAGCCAGCCAAACAGCGCCAGGCAGACCACGCCCAATTGCCAGACCGGCATCAGTCCAAACAGACCAATTGCGAGGAAGGACGCCACGGTCGACGTCAGCATAATCAAACCAGGGCGCACGCTGTGCGCCAGTTGCCCACTGGTCAATGCGCCGATGGCGGCACCCAGCGGGATCGCCGCATACAGCAGACCAATCTGGGCGCTCGACATCTGCCAGCTCATCGCCAGCGCCGGGTAAAGTACGCGCACAGCGCTGGCCATGGTCAGCAGGCCGCCCAACAGCGCAATACCGCCAATCAGCGGACTGGCAAGCAGGAAACGAAATGCTGCCAGCAGGGATTTCAATGGGTGTTCACGTGGCTGGGGCGGCGGCGGTAACGCAGGAAGGCTCAACAACGGCAGTAAGGTAATAAAAGTGCCTGCCGCCGCCAGACCATAGTTCCAGGCCACGCCGCCGGTGGCGAGCAGTACCCCACCTACCATCGGCGATATCACCGATCCCAGGCGCACCGTCAGCATGGTGATGGCCCCCGCCTGCATCAGGTTTTCACGCCCAACCAGCGCCGGCGTTGCCGCCAGCAGCGCCGTAACGCCCAATGAAGCAAAAAAGCCGTCCCATAAACCGAGGATATAAATTGCCAGCAGCGACGGTTCCGGGAGCAGCGCGTTCAGACACAGACCAATAAAGCCAATGCCGCAGGTGCCACGCGCCAGCAGGATCACTTTTTTACGCTCATAGCGGTCGGCCAGCACGCCGCCGATCATCAAGCCAATAAACATCGCGCTGCCGGTGAGCGTTACCGACAAACCAACCTGCCAGGTCGACTGGGTCATCATCTGGATCTGTACCGGCACCGCCACGCCGAGTAGTCCCAGAGAGACGATGGAAATAAAACGGGCAAGGAAAACGGCGCGAAATGCAGGGTGGGTCTTTAGCAGGCTGAGATTGAGCAGCCAAGATTGTCGATTCATTACAGAGCCTTACCAGGTACTTTTTCAATATCCATTCAATGGCTGCACATGCTAACATACCTAAATAAGATCGATAACGATAATTACTATCATTATCAAGGATAGTTGATATGTCATGCTCTGTTTCCGCGACACGCGCCTTTGCCGTGCCCGGACTGTTGTTATTACTTGTTGTCACCACGGTATTAAGTCTGGTTATTGGCGCCAGGTCGCTCCCTGCCTCCGTGGTGCTGGATGCGCTCACCGGCAGTTGTCATAGCGCTGATTGCACCATTGTGCTGGACGCGCGGCTCCCGCGTACGCTGGCAGGATTGCTCGCAGGCGGCGCGCTGGGACTGGCGGGTGCCTTGATGCAAACGCTGACCCGGAATCCGCTGGCCGACCCCGGTATTCTTGGCGTCAATTCTGGTGCCAGCTTCGCCATTGTGCTGGGGGCCTCGCTGTTCGGTTTCTCCTCCCCGCAAGAGCAACTGCTGATGGCCTTTTCCGGGGCGCTAGCCGCGTCGCTGATTGTCGCCTTTACCGGCAGCCAGGGGGGTGGTCAGCTCAGCCCGGTTCGCCTGACGCTGGCTGGCGTGGCGCTGGGGGCAGTACTGGAGGGATTATCCAGCGGCATCGCCCTGCTCAACCCTGACGTCTACGATCAACTGCGTTTCTGGCAGGCCGGTTCGCTGGACATTCGCAGTCTGCAAACCCTGAAAGTGGTCCTGATCCCGGTACTGATCGCCGGAGCCGTAGCCCTGTTCCTCAGCCGTGGTCTGAACAGTCTGAGCCTGGGCACGGATACCGCCACTGCGCTGGGCAGTAAAGTCGCCCGTACGCAGTTTATCGGTCTGCTGGTAATCACCGTCCTGTGCGGAAGCGCGACCGCGATTGTCGGCCCTATCGCTTTTATCGGCCTGATGATGCCGCATATGGCGCGCTGGCTGGTGGGAGCCGATCACCGCTGGTCGCTGCCCGTCACCTTACTGGCAACGCCTTCCCTGCTGTTAATTGCCGATATTATCGGTCGCCTGATTGTGCCCGGTGAGCTACGCGTATCGGTGGTCAGTGCGTTTATCGGCGCGCCGGTGCTTATTTTTCTGGTACGCCGTAAGCAGCGTGGAGGTGGCGCATGATGCACCTTTCTCGTCGACTGATGATCAGTTGCCTGCTGCTGGTTGTGGGCTGTATCGCCGTCGGATTATGGAGCCTGCGTAGCGGCGTTGTGACGCTGGAAACGCAGCAGATCATTGCCGCCCTGCTGGGCGATGCACCGCGCAACATTACGCTGGTGGTGACGGAATGGCGTTTACCGCGCGTGCTGATGGCACTACTGATTGGCGCGGCGCTGGGCGTCAGTGGCGCAATATTCCAGTCGCTGATGCGTAACCCGCTGGGCAGCCCGGACGTGATGGGCTTCAATACCGGCGCCTGGAGCGGCGTGCTGGTGGCGATGGTGCTATTTGGCCAGCATCTTACCGCCATTGCGCTGGCGGCCATGCTCGGCGGGGTCCTGACCTCGCTGGTCGTCTGGGCGCTGGCCTGGCGCAACGGTATAGAAACGTTCCGCCTGATTATCATCGGCATCGGCATTCGCGCCATGCTGGTGGCGTTTAACACCTGGCTGCTACTGAAAGCCTCCTTAGAAACCGCGCTGACGGCCGGACTGTGGAACGCCGGATCGCTCAATGGTCTGACTTGGGCGAAAACCTGGCCATCCGCGCCGCTGATTATTCTGATGCTGGTGTGCGCCACGCTGCTGGTGCGCCGCCTGCGCTTGCTGGAAATGGGTGATGACAGCGCCTGTGCGCTGGGCGTCAGCGTCGAACGTTCGCGTTTAATGATGATGCTGGTGGCGGTAGTACTGACCGCCGCCGCCACTGCGCTGGCGGGGCCTATCTCGTTTATTGCCCTTGTCGCACCGCATATAGCCCGTCGCCTTAGCGGCACTGCTCGCTGGGGATTAACCCAGTCAGCGCTGTGCGGCGCACTGTTACTGCTGATGGCCGATTTATGCGCCCAGCAGCTATTTTTGCCTTATCAGCTTCCGGTCGGCGTTGTCACCGTAAGCCTCGGCGGTATTTATCTTATCGTCTTGTTAATTCAGGAGTCCCGCAAAAAATGACCGAATCAGTAGCCCGTTTGCGTGGCGACCAGTTAACGCTAGGGTATGGCAAGTTTACCGTGGCAGAAAACCTCGACGTGTCGATCCCCGACGGCCACTTCACCGCCATTATTGGCCCCAACGGCTGCGGGAAATCAACGCTGCTGCGCACATTGAGCCGTCTGATGACGCCGGCGCACGGCAAGGTGTGGCTGGATGGCGAACATATTCAACATTACGCCAGTAAAGAGGTGGCGCGTCGCATTGGCCTGTTGGCGCAAAACGCCACTACGCCGGGCGATATTACCGTACAAGAGCTTGTCGCCAGAGGCCGTTATCCGCATCAGCCGCTGTTCACCCGCTGGCGTAAAGAAGATGAAGACGCGGTGATGAACGCTATGAAGGCTACCGGGATCACCCACCTGGCAGCACAAAGCGTAGATACGCTTTCCGGCGGACAGCGCCAGCGAGCGTGGATCGCCATGGTGCTGGCGCAGGAAACGTCAATCATGCTGCTTGACGAGCCGACCACCTGGCTGGATATCAGCCATCAAATAGATCTGCTGGAACTGCTCAGCGAGTTAAACCGCGAGAAGGGCTATACGCTGGCCGCCGTGCTGCACGATCTGAACCAGGCCTGCCGTTATGCCACGCATTTAATCGCGCTTCGTGAAGGGAAGATTATTGCCGAGGGTGCGCCGAAGGAAATTGTTACGCCGCAGCTTATCGAAAAGATCTACGGACTGCGCTGCATGATTATTGACGATCCGGTGGCCGGAACGCCGCTGGTGGTGCCTCTCGGGCGTCAGAAATAACGTTATTTATTGTATGGCGACGTGTTCGTCGCCATACAATAATAAATCACACCAGTTGCTGCCCAAGGATCGCAATATCACGTTTACGCGATAGCATGGCATAATTCAGCAGCGTCCCACCGCACGCCGCCATTCCACCCAACAGCGCCGCCAGAATAACGATCATGGATTTCGCGGGGCCGTCTTTTTTCACTGGCAGAGACGAGGCAAGTTGATATTTAAACGGTGAGAATTTGACGTCACTGACATTCATCGCCAAGAGCTGTTCAACGTGATACTGGCGGTTACGCAATTCACCGTTGATCTCTGCTACATCGGTTACTGATTTTTCGATTTCTAATTTACGCGCAATGCCATCCGCACCCAGCGAAATAGAGAAATCAGGATCGTCCTTCACGGCTTGTCCATTACTGTAAACCGGTTTTTTGATGCCAGCCGCATTCGCAATTTCGAGTGAATAATTCAATCTCTGAATGTTTGCATCCAATTGATTCTTCAGTCTGATTCGGTCCATCGCCAGTCGTTCTTTCTCAAAGCTGGTTTTGAGGTAATGACTCCAACTTACTGATAGTGTTTTAT
>NZ_SZXN01000078.1:0-6112 GCF_005281195.1 Citrobacter sp. wls613 | reverse complement strand
GAAATGACCTGCTTATTCGCACCTTCCCTAAGGTTAAGTAATGAGAATTCATTACAGATTTATCAGAATTCCCCTTATATTTATTCACCACGCCGCCAGAGTGATTAAATTATCGGATTAATGTTATTGATAATTATCTCCTGTGTCGGTTTTTTAGCAAATAGTGCTATGTGAGTATTTATCCTGGTGCCGTGATTTATGTGCAAAATTCCTAATGTTATGGTTATTTGTCTGAGAAAAGATACGCATATACTGATTGGTATCAGGTTATTTACCATCCGTATTAATTTGCTGATAAGACTTTATAACATTTTTAATGACTGAATTTAATTGACTAACGGGGCGCGCGTAGCGTGTCGATTGACACATTTATTTACCAGTGAAATATTGAAGGAAAAAATTACAGGAGTTGTTTTTGATGAAGAGAAAACCGCCACCAAATATTCGTTGCATAAGTTGTGAATTATCCTGCTCTTTATTTCCGCAGCCTGCGGTACGCGCACAGTATTGTCACCGTGCTACTTTTGCTATCTGGCCTGAGGGGAATCGTTTTTTGAAAGCAGGGATCGTTGAAAAACTTCTGCTTAATAATCAAAATCATTTGTCCCGGGGCTTTATTTTTGTCGACTTTTCGTTCCCGAATCTGCGCTTGTTCGCCGATCCGCAGTGGGTTGACCGTTTAGCCCGTAGCGGGATGCGTATTGTCCTGCTCTCTGACCGGAATCTGACACCGTTAGCCAATTACTGGTTGTCGAAAAGCAGTTACATACAAGGCATTATTTATTCTGACGATGACGATATTGTTCAGCATCAGAAGATTCACCGACTGTTCACAGGTCACCTGGCTAACAGCAAGCGTGGACGATCATTAAACTACACGGAAATGATATTGCTGAAGCGTTTTATGTCGGGGAAAAGTATTCAGCAAATCACCGTCACAGATAATATCGATATTAAGAAAATTTACGTCTATAAACTTCGGCTTGAAGAAAAGCTGGGTCATAGTATTCATAAAATAATCTCGAATATTTTATAACTGTTTTTCATTTTTATTATTTCCACATTATTATGATGTGGTGGACTCTCTACGCCTAAATGCAGGAGGCAATTATGCCCAATCCTAAGTATTACTCACGTCTAGCCATAGCGGTGTCTGCCGCATTAGCTTCTATGGTATTTTCATCCCACGCGGCATGGGTGGATGTCGACAGTCTTCCCTCCAGCGGGCTGGTGAGCAGTTTGCCCCCGGAATTGCAGGCGTTAATTCCTGCTCAGGCGAATGCTCATTTCGCGAAAACCAGCGCGATGCCGAATTATGTTTATCAATGGAATGCGGGCACGATTCCCGTTTATGGCCACGGGGTGACGCTTAATGGACCTGGCGCAGAAGCCTTTGAACACTCCCTTACCGTTATTCAGAACAGCAACACGGGAAGCCCAGGGGTTATTTTCGGTGATGACCTGACGATTCGTACTCAGTCAAAGAATGCCGCTAACAACGGTAAAGATGTTGACGGTATCCGCACGCATGGGGCTAATACGCCGGATAACCCGGTCTTTATCATCACCGGGGATCGCACCAGTATTTATGTGGACGGTCAGGATGGTGATGGGATCAATGCCGGTTATAACTCGCTAAGCCAGGGCTGGACAGGTTCGGCAAATATCTATGTCGGTGACGATCTGTATATTCAAACCACCGGTTACCAGGGGCGTGGTATCACTGCAAACGCAATGAAAGACGCCACGGAGGCCAAAAATACGATTGTCGTTGGCGACCGGGCACACATTGTGACGACCGGCGACGGCTCTGAAGGTCTTCGCACCGGGCGGAGTGGTTCCTCGATCCTGCTTGGCAATGACGCTACCATCGAGACGTCGGGTGCTTCCTCAACGGGGATTTATGCCGCCTCATCGTCCAAAACGGAACTGGGCAATAACGCCACGATTACGGTGAACGGTATCAGTGCACATGCGGTCTACTCCACGAACGCGACCGTGAATCTGGGCGACAACGCGACCATTAGCGTGAACAGTGCTGGAAAAGCGACTTCATACAGCAAAGCGCCACGCGGCCTGTTTGCGATTTCACGCGGTGCGATAAACCTGGCAGGCGGTGCCGCCATTACCATGGCGGGCGATCACAGCAATGAAAGCTATGCCATCAGCACTGAAACGGGCGGTATCGTCGACGGCTCGGCGGGCGGTCGCTTCCTCATCGACGGTGATTTGCACGCCGCCAGCGGCACTGCGGCGATCAGCACGCTGGCGCAGCAAAACAGTACGATTAAGCTCAACATGACCGATAACTCGTTGTGGAATGGGGCGTCATATATCACCAGTGCCACGGCAGGGACGGGGGTTATCTCGCTGCAAATGCGCGATGCGACGTGGAATATGACCCACAGCTCAACGCTCACCGACCTGGCGTTAAACAGCGGGGCAGTCGTTAACTTTGGCCACGGTGGCGACGAAGCGTGGCAGACGCTGACCATCAATGAGGATTTCACCGGCAACGGCGGCAAACTGGTTTTTAACACCGTGCTTCATGATGACGCCTCCGAAACCGATAAGCTGAAGGTACTTGGCAATACGGCGGGTAACACGTTCGTGGTGGTGAACAACATCGGCGGAACCGGGGCGCAAACCGTAGAAGGAATTGAAATCATTGAAGTGGCGGGCAATTCCGACGGTACCTTTGAAAAAGCGGGCCGTATTGTTGCCGGTGCGTATGATTACAACGTGGTACAGAAGGACAACAACTGGTATCTGACCAGTTTTATTCCGGTCACTCCACCTGGTCCGGTTGACCCCGATCCTGTCGACCCAACTGACCCTGAGCCGGTTGAACCAGACCCCATTGATCCCGTGGACCCTGTGATCCCTGAGCCAGAAGAGCCTGTTGTGCCGCCGGTAACTGAACAGCAGTACCGCCCGGAAGCGGGCAGCTATCTGGCTAACAACTTTGCCGCCAATACCTTGTTTATGACCCGACTGCACGATCGTCTGGGGGAAACGCAGTACACCGATATGCTGACGGGCGAGAAAAAAGTCACCAGCCTGTGGATGCGCAACGTCGGCGGCCATACCCGCTTTAAAGATGGCAGCGGGCAGTTGAAAACTCAAAGCAACAGCTATGTATTGCAGTTAGGCGGCGACCTGGCACAGTGGAGTAGCGACGGTCTCGATCGCTGGCACATCGGCGCGATGGCAGGCTACGCCAACAGCCAGAACCGCACGCAGTCCAGTCTGACCGGTTACGCATCACGCGGTCAGGTTACCGGTTACAGCGTGGGTCTGTACGGTACCTGGTACGCGAATGACGCCGACAAGACCGGTACTTATGTGGATAGCTGGGTGCTGTACAACTGGTTTGATAACAAGGTGATGGGCCAGGAGCAGGCGGCGGAGAAGTATAAATCCAGCGGGGTAACCACCTCGGTGGAAGCCGGTTACAGCTTCAAACTGGGTGAAAGCGAGCGCAACAGCTACTGGCTGCAACCGAAAGCGCAGGTGGTGTGGATGGACGTGCAGGCCGACGATCACCGCGAAGCGAACGGCACCCGCGTGAAGGATGATACCGCAGGCAACCTGATGACCCGCCTGGGCGTGAAGGCCTTCATCAATGGCCACAACGCCATCGACGACGGTAAATCTCGCGAGTTCCAGCCGTTTGTCGAAGCCAACTGGATCCACAATACGCAGACCGCCCGCGTGAAAATGGACGATGTCAGCAACGACATGCGCGGCACAAAAAACATCGCCGAACTGAAAGTCGGTGTCGAAGGCCAAATCACTCCGCGTCTCAACGTGTGGAGCAACGTGGCTCAACAGGTCGGCGACAAAGGCTACAGCGATACCCGCGGTATGCTGGGCGTGAAATACAACTTCTGATATAAGTGAGTAATGGAAAAGCCGCTGATTAATGGGTCAGTGGCTTTAATACGTATTGAATATGGTGGTTATGGCAGTTATTCGGTAAAACCGAACAACTGCCAATGAAAGGCCGCGTGTTGTTTCTTGCTGTGTGAAGTTCGTAGGCCGGATAAGCTTTAGCGCCATCCGGCACCAAAAGCTAAATATTATGCCAGATGCTAGCTATTATTTTTTTACTACATGAGAGTTCTTTGCCTAAAGCAATCATAGCCAGGGCTGAAGGCGTATATTTTGTTCGTTCCTTAGGATGAGTCTGGAGGTAATTCCCTACGATATCGGCCATCCTGCCCGATGGTTACACTCTCACCGCAGATGATATTCTCTTGTGACAATGCGCCTGCCACTCCTGCGACAAAAGACATATACATCACAGCTGTCTGTTCATCCTGAACGCTCAAATAATCAAAACCTTTTTCATACAACTGATAGCCATGATAAAGCGAGTTACCGTCGATATTCAACGTCGCTTTTGCCAAAGCCGATGTTGAAAAACAGAGCAACAACACGACAGGAATGGCAATTTTACTGATCATACGAGCACCAGCCTCCCTTATGGTGTGAGCCGGTACCGCCGTGCGGATGTTCTCCTTTCGGGCATGCAAAAACGGTGGATGATGCGGTGATTGTGATGAGAGCGATAGCCATTGCCATGAATAAACTTTTCATATTTAACCCAATAATTAATTTATTAGAAACGAGGCTGTCCTTTCCTGATTAAAGAAAAAATGCCCGTATGTTTTTAGCGGGATTATAATATGGTGTTTATTGTGCTGTCATGTTTATCGTTTGGCATAGGCCATCAGGACAGTATTATCATTATGCTTTTTCGTGTAGGGATTGAACAATCCCCGATGCGTTGCCGATTCATGGATAATAAACTAAAATTTCAAACATCATAATTACTGTTCTTCCCCATGAGTTTATAATAAATTTTTATTTATTCGGAGCCATTAATTCATCAAAGAAATTATCTCCATTAACAATATTGTCAGAATGAATGTCACATTTTGCACATTGAATCTTGGCTTTCAGTAACTGAATTTTTATTTCTTCGACTTTTTCATCGTCGTCAATCGAAAAGATTGTGTCTGGTTTTTCGTGGTGATTCATTTGTTTGGGTTTCCGTTACACTTTGGCTTCATTTTCCAGGAGAGTAGGCCGGATAAGCGTCAGCGCCATCCGGCATCAGGTTAACATGTAAGCGCCATTTACATGTTAACTCGCTATTCACTGGAGAGTCGCCAGCGTGCTCTCAATTCTGTTCAACTTCTGATGTGCTTCTTTCAACTCATCCTGCAACCGTTGCTCCTGCTCGCCATAGACCATCAGGACGATACAACCGTTCATCACTTTTACGGTAATCTGTTGCCCGGTATCAAACCCAGCCGCGCGTAACCACTTGCCGGAAAGGATAATTTTGGGCGTAGATTTGTCAAAAACATTCGGACGATATCCCACAATTAGCGAACGCTCGGTTCCGGATTGGTCAGTGTCTGGGGTAGAATGCGAATCAGCCATAATCAACTCCTTGATAGTTGATGAGGTTAGCTCTCGTCGGGTACTGCGAATTCCGGGCGAGGGCGTTTATAAGTCAGGTCGGCAGAGAAAAGGTACGTACCTGATTGGTGATATCTTGCGCTTGTAGGTACGTATATGTCAACAGCTAAACGCGACCCAAATCAGTCCAAATCCGGAAAAGCACCGACCTTCCAGATTCGTATCACGCCTGAGTTAAAGGCGCAGTTCGAGGCAGCTGCAAAGGCAGAGGGGATGAGCTTGGGGAATTGGCTCAAAACTTTGGGGAGAAAGGAGTTGGAAAGGTTGGGTATTGAAAAAAATTATTTATAGTATTGAATCAATATACGCCGACAATTTTTTCATTGTTATGTGTTTAGCACATGTTCCTGTTGCATGAGTTAATAACCACTCATCTTTATTCCTAGCCCAGTGGTCTAGGAATTTCTTTTTATCTTTATCATTTTTAAACCGAACTGAAAATAAACAATCAGAAATAAGAGCTGCTCCACTAACTATTATATTTGTTTTGCCAATAACTCGACTACCCACTCTCGCAATAACAATATCTCCAGCTATAGTAGTTTTCTCATCGCAATTTAGTATGTTTTCTTCGAGCGAGATTTGCGGTGATGCTGCCAACTTACTGATTTAGTGTATG
>NZ_SZXN01000077.1:43247-49296 GCF_005281195.1 Citrobacter sp. wls613 | reverse complement strand
AAGCTGTGGCCAGTTTTTGTTGACCACTACAAGCAGGTCTATGTCTGGTGACTGGCATTGTTTCAAGTATTGCAGGAGGGAAAGTTGTCGAAAAATGGGGGGAGCGATACGGGAAAAAAGTGGGAGCTACTATAAATGATAAAGTGGATAGCTCAAATCCTATAATACGTAATCCGGATTCCTTTAATGAAGAAGCAGGAGTGCTATTATATGAAAAGTTATTTAATCACTAATTTTGAGATAATTGGCATGAGTCTTTTTATATCTCTCGTTATTATTATGATGATGTTGATTTTTATGTCTTATATAATCAATAAAGATAACTATAACAAAATAGCCAAATTATATGAAAATAAATTTGGGGATCTTCCTTATACAGCAAGGATGGCAAGAGGTGCTAGTTTAATTGGCTCGCCGGGAATTTATTTGGCAAAAGTAGATTTTATTATGTCTAGCATTTTGCTTCCATATAATAAAATATTTAATTATGGCATGAGCTTTGATGAATATTTTTTTATTCGAACTCTACCCTCAGAGTTAACTACAGGCTTCAAAGTTGAAGCTATATTATGGCTTGTCGAGATCATTGTGCTTGTTTGCTTTATATTATTGAACGTGTTCTTTTACTGAAAAAGCCCACTTGATGTGGGCTATGTTTTTGTTTTTTCAATGCCACATTTGTTTTTTAAGAATCTAGCCATAACTAACGGCAGGTAGTAACCCACTAACAAAAATATTTGGATATACTTTAGGATAATCAACTGGCGCATGTGGTCTGTTTCCTGAATCACGATAGCCATATGGTTAATCTAATCGATAGAGGTCAGCGTTCCGCCCAAGGCTATATGACCATGCGTTTCTGAACTGTTTAACAGGTCAAATATGGAGTCATCGATGCGTTGTCGTTTACACGCCACTCGGCCACAAAATTCCCGCCAAACGCCAATTCCGTGAAGCATCTTTCATTCCCTTAGGCTTATGCCAAAAACAACCTCGTTCACCTCCTGCAATGTTGTGTTTTTGCACGGTGAGGGAAAGAGGTACTCCTCCCTATACTTTTCCCGTCAGTTACTAACAAGGCAGAGAGTCACAATAAAACGGCCCGAGCTGTACCAAAACTGCCACACACTAACCCCTCATTCTGATCGCCCTACAGGTGCTGTACAGAATGAACTGGCGCAAGCCACGATTCAGGAGTGCAACAATGAGTTCATTAAGTCAGGCGGCGAGCGGCGCGGAAAAGCGCACTAATGCTCGCTACTGGATAGTGGTGATGCTGTTTATCGTCACATCCTTCAACTATGGCGACCGCGCCACCTTATCCATTGCCGGTTCGGAGATGGCCAAAGATATTGGCCTCGATGCTGTCGGTATGGGTTACGTTTTCTCTGCATTCTCATGGGCCTATGTTATCGGCCAGATCCCCGGCGGCTGGTTGCTCGACCGCTTTGGTTCTAAACGAGTCTACTTCTGGTCAATCTTTATTTGGTCCCTGTTTACCCTGCTGCAAGGCTTCGTCGATATCTTCAGCGGCTTTGGCATTATCATCGCGCTGTTTACGTTGCGATTCCTTGTCGGTTTAGCCGAAGCGCCTTCCTTCCCCGGCAATAGTCGCATTGTGGCGGCGTGGTTCCCGGCGCAGGAGAGGGGCACGGCGGTGTCGATTTTTAACTCCGCACAGTACTTTGCCACCGTTATCTTCGCGCCGATCATGGGTTGGCTGACTCACGAAGTGGGCTGGTCGCACGTGTTCTTCTTTATGGGCGGCCTCGGGATCGTTATCAGCTTCGTCTGGCTGAAAGTAATTCACGAACCTAACCAGCACCCGGGCGTGAACCAAAAAGAGCTGGATTACATCGCCGCTGGTGGCGCGCTGATCAACATGGATCAGGCGGCAGCGAAAACGAAAGTCCCGTTCAGCGTGAAGTGGGGACAAATTAAGCAGTTGATTGGTTCTCGCATGATGGTGGGGATCTACATCGGCCAGTATTGCATTAACGCGCTGACCTACTTCTTTATCACCTGGTTTCCAGTTTACCTGGTGCAGGCGCGCGGCATGTCGATTCTGAAGGCCGGTTTTGTGGCGTCGGTTCCGGCTATCTGCGGCTTTGTGGGCGGCGTGCTCGGCGGGATTATTTCCGACTGGCTGATGCGTCGTACCGGATCGCTGAATATTGCGCGTAAAACGCCGATCGTGATGGGTATGCTGTTGTCGATGGTGATGGTGTTCTGTAACTACGTCGACGTTGAATGGATGATTATTGGCTTTATGGCGCTGGCCTTCTTCGGGAAAGGCATCGGTGCGCTCGGCTGGGCAGTGATGGCAGATACTGCGCCGAAAGAGATCAGCGGCCTGAGCGGCGGTCTGTTCAATATGTTCGGCAATATTTCCGGTATCGTCACGCCGATTGCGATTGGCTACATCGTGGGCACCACCGGTTCGTTTAACGGTGCGTTGATTTACGTTGGGGTGCATGCGCTGATTGCGGTGCTGAGCTATCTGGTGCTGGTGGGCGATATTAAGCGTATCGAACTGAAACCTGTGGCAGGGCAATGACGATGACAACACAATCGAGTCCCGTTATCACCGACATGAAGGTTATTCCGGTAGCCGGTCATGACAGCATGCTGCTCAACATCGGCGGTGCGCATAACGCGTATTTTACCCGCAATATCGTGGTACTGACCGACAACGCCGGGAATACCGGCGTCGGTGAAGCGCCGGGCGGCGAAGTGATTTATCAGACGCTCCTTGACGCCATCCCGATGGTATTAGGCCAGGAAGTCGCCCGTCTGAACAAAGTGGTGCAGCAGGTGCATAAAGGCAACCAGGCCGCTGACTTTGACACCTTCGGTAAAGGCGCCTGGACCTTTGAGCTGCGGGTTAATGCGGTAGCTGCGCTGGAAGCAGCGCTGCTCGACCTGCTGGGCAAAGCGCTCAACGTGCCGGTCTGTGAACTGTTAGGGCCGGGCAAGCAGCGCGATGCGGTAACCGTGCTGGGCTATCTGTTCTACGTAGGCGATCGCACGAAGACAGATTTGCCGTATCTGGAGACGACGCCGGGCAACCATGACTGGTATCACCTGCGTCATCAGCAAGCGATGAACAGCGAGGCGGTTGTGCGCCTGGCGGAGGCCTCTCAGGGCCGCTACGGTTTTAAAGATTTCAAACTCAAGGGCGGCGTGCTACCCGGTGAGCAGGAAATTGAGACCGCCCGTGCGCTGAAAAAACGTTTCCCGGATGCACGTATTACGGTCGACCCTAACGGCGCCTGGCTGCTGGATGAAGCTATCTCATTGTGCAAGGGGCTGAACGATGTGCTGACCTACGCTGAAGATCCATGCGGTGCCGAACAAGGGTTCTCGGGTCGCGAAGTGATGGCAGAATTCCGCCGCGCGACTGGTCTACCTGTGGCGACCAACATGATCGCCACTAACTGGCGCGAAATGGGCCACGCGGTGATGCTTAACTCGGTGGATATTCCGCTGGCCGATCCGCACTTCTGGACGCTTTCTGGTGCGGTGCGCGTGGCACAGTTGTGCGACGACTGGGGGCTGACCTGGGGCTGTCACTCGAACAACCACTTCGATATTTCGCTGGCGATGTTTACCCATGTGGGCGCTGCTGCGCCAGGCAAGCCGACGGCGATTGATACCCACTGGATCTGGCAGGAGGGCGACTGCCGCCTGACCAAAAATCCGCTGGAGATTAAGCACGGAAAAATTGCGGTTCCGGACGCCCCAGGGCTGGGCGTGGAGCTGGACTGGGAACAGGTTAACAAGGCCCATGAAGCCTACAAGAGACTGCCCGGCGGCGCGCGTAATGATGCGGGTCCGATGCAGTACCTGATCCCTGGATGGACCTTCGACCGTAAACGCCCCGTTTTCGGCCGCCACTAGATTTTGAATAAGGACTTTATTATGAGCACACAATTTACGACCCCCGTTGTTACCGCCATGCAGGTGATCCCGGTTGCGGGCCACGACAGTATGCTGATGAACCTGAGCGGCGCACATGCCCCGTTCTTCACACGTAATATTGTGATTATCAAAGATAACTCTGGTCATACTGGTGTCGGCGAAATCCCTGGTGGCGAGAAAATCCGCCAGACCCTGGAAGATGCGATTCCGCTGGTAGTGGGTAAAACGCTCGGCGAATATAAAAACGTGCTGAACGCGGTACGTAACCAGTTTGCCGATCGCGATGCCGGCGGGCGCGGTTTGCAGACCTTCGATCTGCGTACCACTATTCATGTGGTTACCGGTATTGAAGCGGCAATGCTTGATCTGCTGGGCCAGCATCTGGGCGTCAACGTCGCGTCTCTGCTGGGTGATGGACAGCAACGTAGCGAAGTCGAAATGCTCGGCTATTTGTTCTTCGTCGGCAACCGTAAAGCGACGCCGCTGCCGTATCAGAGCCAGCCAGATGAAAAATGTGACTGGTATCGCCTGCGTCATGAAGAAGCAATGACCCCGGATGCGGTGGTGCGTCTTGCGGAGGCAGCGTATGAGAAATATGGTTTCAACGACTTTAAACTGAAAGGCGGTGTGCTGGCAGGGGAAGAAGAGGCGGAATCGATTGTGGCGCTGGCGAAACGCTTCCCACAGGCACGAGTGACGCTGGATCCTAACGGTGCGTGGTCGCTCAATGAAGCCATTAGCATCGGTAAATATCTGAAAGGCTCTCTGGCCTATGCAGAAGATCCGTGCGGTGCCGAACAGGGCTTCTCCGGGCGTGAAGTGATGGCGGAATTCCGTCGCGCGACCGGGCTGCCGACGGCCACCAACATGATTGCTACTGACTGGCGTCAGATGGGACATACGCTGTCGCTGCAATCCGTTGATATCCCGCTGGCGGACCCGCATTTCTGGACCATGCAGGGTTCGGTGCGTGTGGCGCAGATGTGCCATGAGTTCGGTCTGACCTGGGGCTCACACTCCAACAACCACTTTGATATCTCGCTGGCGATGTTCACTCATGTGGCGGCAGCGGCACCGGGCAAGGTCACCGCCATCGATACCCACTGGATCTGGCAGGAAGGCAATCAGCGCCTGACCAAGGAGCCGTTTGAAATCAAAGGCGGCATGGTACAGGTTCCGGCAAAACCGGGTCTGGGTGTAGAGATCGATATGGATCAGGTAATGAAAGCCCACGAACTGTATCAGCAACACGGCTTGGGTGCGCGTGATGATGCCATGGGAATGCAATACCTGATCCCGAACTGGACGTTTGATAACAAGCGCCCGTGCATGGTTCGCTAAGCGTTATGCCGGTTCTGACAGGAACCGGCACTTCTTCAGGTGTATGATTAACAGAATCAACATGCATAAGGACGGCTTATGAAAATAGTCATTGCTCCGGACTCTTACAAAGAGAGTCTGAGTGCGCTTGAGGTAGCAACTGCGATTGAGCAGGGTTTTCGTGAGATCTGGCCTGATGCGGATTACGTCAAGATCCCGGTTGCCGATGGCGGCGAGGGAACGGTTGAAGCGATGGTTGCCGCAACCGCAGGACGCCTTGTTCATGTTGATGTTACAGGCCCTCTGGGGAGCAGTGTTCAGGCATTTTATGGTTTATCGGGAGATGCGCGCTCGGCATTTATTGAGATGGCTGCAGCCAGCGGGCTGGCGCTGGTACCCGTGGATTCACGTGACCCGCTAAAAACCACCTCCAGGGGAACTGGAGAGCTGATACGTCACGCGCTGGACGCGGGCGTAGAGCATATCGTCATTGGCATTGGCGGTAGCGCAACCAACGATGGCGGCGCGGGGATGGTGCAGGCACTGGGTGCAAGATTACTGGATGCGCAGAATAACGATATTGCCCATGGTGGTGCGGGACTGGAAGCGCTTGCCAGGATTGATATCTCGCAGTTAGATGCGCGCCTTGCCGCGTGTCGAATCGAAGTAGCCTGCGACGTGACGAACCGGCTTACCGGTAAAGAGGGCGCGTCGGCGGTATTCGGCCCGCAAAAAGGAGCCACGCCGGAAGTGGTTGCCCGTTTGGATCGAGCGTTAACCCACTATGCTCAGCTGATCTCCCGCGATC
>NZ_SZXN01000077.1:7534-43189 GCF_005281195.1 Citrobacter sp. wls613 | reverse complement strand
TGGCGGCGGTGCCGCCGGGGGCATGGGCGCGGCACTGTATGCATTTTGCGGCGCACAGTTGCGTAGCGGTATTGAGATCGTGACCGATGCGTTACATCTTGATGCCTGGGTCGCAGATGCCGATTTAGTGGTGACCGGTGAAGGGCGTATCGACAGCCAGACCATACATGGCAAAGTCCCCGTTGGTGTAGCGAACGTTGCGAAGCGTTATAACAAACCGGTTATCGGTATTGCCGGCAGCCTGACCCCGGATGTGGGCATTGTGCATGACCATGGTATTGATGCTGTTTTTAGCGTGATTTATACCATCTGTACGCTGGAAGATGCGCTGAAGAATGCGAAAGAAAATGTCCGCATGACGGCACGCAACGTGGCTGCAACCCTCAATGCAGGGCTGCAGTTACGCTGAGTTGTAGGCCGGATGAGGCGTTTACGCCGCATCCGGCGAACATCACCCCAATATCCGTTTCGCTTCGCGTGCCACGTTGTCCATCTCATCAAGCAGCTCTAAAAACTCAGGCTCTAGATCTTCTTCCTGGGTTCCACTGCGCAGTTGTTGTTCGATGAGCTGGCACAGGTTCTTCATGCGTGGAACGCCGCTGTAGCCGCAACTACCGTGCAGTTTGTGGATCAAATCGACCAGCCCTTCCGGGTTTTCACCGACCAGCTGTTCCTCGATTTTATTACGCACCTCCGGCAGAAAATCGATCAGCATTTGCAGCATATCGCGCGCCAGATTATTTTTTCCGGCGGCTTGCCGCAACGCCAGCTGCCAGTCGAGCGTCGTGTTCGGGTTGACCACCGGCTCAAGAGGCTCTGTGGCAATAGCCCGGATGGCTGTACCCGTACCAGGTTTGTAGCGCAGCAGCAGATTGTGCAGCTTCTCTTCTTCAATCGGTTTTGCCAGATAGTCAGTCATCCCGGCGCTGAGGAGTTTCTCTTTTTGCCCGGCCATGGCGTGCGCGGTAACCGCAATCACCGGCGTCTGCTGTTGATGAGGGAGTTGATGGATTAGTTCACAGGCGCGAATACCGTCCATATCCGGCATCTGAATATCCATCAAAATCAGATCAAACTGCATCTGTTTGGCGCGATCCACCGCCTGATGCCCGCTGTCGCAAAGTTCGACGTGGCGTACCTTATCCTCCAGTAATGCGCCGATCAGTTTGAGATTCGCCGGGTTGTCATCTACCGCCATGACGGTCATCGCAATTTTGCTCTCGTCGACCAGCAACGGCTCGTTGCTTTGGTTCAGATGACAATACTCCGTCAGGGCAGGCAGCAGGCGGGTTGACGTGAGCGGTTTTAACAGACACGCCGCAGCGCCGCCTTGTTTTAATTTCTCAGCGTTAATTTGCGCATGGCAAGGCAGCGCCAGTAACAAGAAGTCGGTCATTGCCCGGGCGCTTGCCAGCCGTTCATGTTGCATGGTGAGCGGTTCGCGCAGCGTCACCGGTACGCCAAGCAGCAGAATATCGTAGTGTTCTGCCGGCAACGCGGAGAATGACGGGCTATAAATTACCTCCAGCGGCGTTTCACTCAGGATATCCAGCGTACATTGTGCCGCATTGGCGTTGGGTTCTACGTAGGCTAGTCGTTTCCCGGCCAGACAGCGGGTAGGTGAGCGTTCACTGAGTACGTTAGGATTGAGGTCAAGGCTGATGTGGAACCAGAAGGTTGATCCACGATTGGGCTGACTGTGGAAGGAGATATCCCCGCCCATTTCGTTGACCAGTCTTTGCGTAATCACCAGGCCCAGCCCGGTGCCGCCGTGGCGTCGCGAAATACTGGCATCCGCCTGGCGGAAGGCCTGGAACAGGCGCGACTGATCGCGTTCCGGAATGCCGATACCGGTATCGCGGATTTGCACTTCAATCTGCACTTTGGTGTTACTGAGGGCGCGTTTCTCCACCAGAATATCGATATTGCCGCTCTCGGTAAATTTGATGGCATTGCCGACCAGATTGGTGATGACCTGCTGCAAACGCAGTGGATCGCCAATCACATTGTCTGGCACGTCGTTCTTAATATTGAGCGTTAGCTCCAGCCCTTTATCATGGGAGGAGTGCGCCAACAGCGTCACCACATCGTCCAGCGTGCTGCGTAGCGGGAACGGGATACTTTCCAGAATCAACTTGCCTGCTTCCAGTTTGGAGAAGTCGAGCACGTCGTTGATGATGGCCAGCAAATTGTTGGCGGAGCGTTCAATGGTATTCAGGTGATCGCGCTGGGTGGTGTTCAACTCGGTTTTCAGCGTCAGGCGGGTAAAGCCAATCACGCCATTGAGCGGCGTACGCAGCTCATGCGACATGTTTGCCAGAAACTCGGATTTGATACGCGCCGCTTCCTGGGCGCGTTTCTTCGCCAGATCCAGCTCAACGTTCTGGATCTCCATCTGCTCCAGCGTTTCGCGTAGGTCAGACGTGGCCTGATCGATATTGTGCTGCATCTCTTCATGGTAGGCCGCCAGCGACATCGCCATCGAGTTGATGCCGTTTTTCAGCATATCCAGCTCGCCCAGCATGAAGCCTTCTACTCGACTGTCGAGCTGCCCTCGTCGTATCCGGTCAACGGTATTCACCATGTTGCGGATAGGGCCGGTCACGTCGCGCATCAGACGCCAGCCAAAAATTAACGCAATACCGATGCAAAACAGCATCATCACGGTTGAAATAAAGATTTCTTTGTACTGCTGTAGCCGCACCGATTTAAGATCTAACTCAAGCGCCACGTACCCCAGCATATTTTTTGTGTTTTTCGCGTCGCTGACCGCAGACTCATCCGGAGAATAACTTTCCGATATAATCGGGGTGCGCAGGATCATGATATCCCCCTGGCGGATGACGCTCAGTTTTCGGGGAAACGGCGCACCGGCAGGCAGCTGCATTTCTGATGGATCGAGATGGAAATTTGACGTGACGAACAGCCGATTATTTTCATCATAGACCGAAATCGCCCGCACAATTTCGGAATGGCGACGGTGCAGCACGCTAATAAGCTGGCCGATAGACTCCCGATTTTGTAGGTTCATGCCATATTCGCTGGAGACTGCGAGTGGCTCAATGATGCTGGCACCAGCATCTTCCAGTTGACGCTGCAAGTCGTTATAGCGATGCACAACAAAAAAGATACTGAGCAGCAAACCTATCAGGACGGTCGGTGCCAGGATCAGAATCATCATGCGAGCGCGCAGGCTGTAGTTGGTCATGGAGTTCCGTTATGGGACAATTAGGGTCACACTGTTAAATAGAGAAAACTCTCGTCGATGGCGCAATTCTACTCTGCAAAACGACGCGTGACGACGCGTCAGATCATAACCGTTACCGTCAATGACCTCGATCCTTTTGGTCAGGGCGTCGCTCGCCATAACGGGAAGACCCTGTTTATACCGGAATTACTGCCCCAGGAAAGCGCCGAGGTGGCAATCACCGAAGATAAAAAACAGTTCGCCCGCGCGCAAGTCAAACGTCGTTTAAACGACAGCCCAGACCGTGAAGTGCCACGTTGCCCACACTTTGGCGTATGTGGTGGCTGCCAGCAGCAGCATGCCAGCATTTCTTTACAGCAACGTAGCAAAAGCGCGGCGCTGTCACGCTTAATGAAATGTGAAGTGTCAGAGGTTATTGCCGACACGCCATGGGGCTATCGCCGTCGTGCGCGTTTAAGCCTGAACTATCGGGCGAAAGAAAAGCAGTTGCAGATGGGGTTTCGTAAATCTGGTTCCAGTGACATTATCGACGTGAAGCAGTGCCCCGTTTTGGTGCCCCAACTTGAGGCGCTGCTGCCCGATATCAGGGCATGCCTGGAAAGTCTGCAAGGGTTACGCCATCTTGGCCATGTTGAATTAGTGCAGGCTGGCAACGGTGCGGTGATGATTTTGCGCCATACGTCGCCGCTAAATACTGCTGATAAAGAAAAACTGGAATACTTTTCGCATTCTCAGGGACTGTCTTTGTTTCTGGCCCCGCAAAGCGAGATACTGGAATGCGTTTCAGGAGAATCACCCTGGTATGACTCAAATGGGCTACGTTTAACCTTCAGCCCGCGTGATTTTATCCAGGTGAATGCTGGGGTAAATCAACAGATGGTTGCCCGAGCGCTGGAATGGCTGGATGTACAACCTGAAGATCGGGTGCTCGATCTGTTTTGCGGCATGGGTAACTTCACGCTGCCGCTAGCAACCCGTGCGGCAAGCGTGGTGGGCGTTGAAGGCGTGCCTGCGCTGGTGGATAAAGGCCGCGAGAACGCCCTGAATAACGGATTACACAATGTGACATTCTTTCATGAGAATCTTGAGGAGGATGTCACCCGGCAGCCGTGGGCAAAGAACGGATTTGACAAAGTTTTACTCGATCCCGCGCGTGCAGGTGCTGCAGGCGTGATGCAACATATTATAAAATTAAAACCGGGTCGCGCTGTTTATGTATCCTGTAATCCTGCTACGCTGGCTCGTGACAGCGAAGCGTTACTCAACGCGGGATACACCATTCAGCGACTGGCGATGCTCGATATGTTCCCGCACACCGGACACCTGGAGTCAATGGTCCTGTTTGAGCATAGGTAATGAATCTTATACCCACTGGATTTCGGCGCGCAGTAGCCTGAAACCCAATGGGTACGGCTTGTCGACTTCGACAGGCCAGGCCCCTTAAGGAGAGGACGATGGTTGCGGTAAGAAGTGCACATATTAATAAAGCTGGTGAGTTTGATCCCAAAAAATGGATCGCCAGTCTGGGGATCACCAGCCAGCAGTCGTGTGAACGCTTAGCCGAAACCTGGGCGTATTGCCTGCAGCAGACACAGGGGCATCCGGATGCGGAGTTGCTGTTGTGGCGCGGCGTGGAGATGGTAGAAATTCTCTCTATGCTGAGTATGGATATGGACACGCTGCGAGCCGCTATGCTTTTCCCTCTGGCGGATGCCAACGTGGTCAGCGAAGACATCCTGAGCGAGAACGCGGGGAAGTCAATCGTCAATCTTATCCATGGCGTGCGTGATATGGCGGCGATACGTCAGCTGAAAGCCACGCATACCGATTCGGTCTCTTCCGAACAGGTTGATAATGTCCGTCGCATGCTGCTGGCCATGGTCGACGACTTCCGCTGTGTGGTCATTAAATTGGCGGAGCGTATCGCGCACCTGCGCGAAGTCAAGGACGCACCAGAAGACGAACGTGTACTGGCGGCAAAAGAGTGCACCAATATTTATGCGCCGCTGGCCAATCGATTAGGTATCGGGCAGTTAAAATGGGAGCTGGAAGATTACTGCTTCCGCTACCTGCATCCGGACGAATACAAGCGAATCGCCAAGCTGTTGCACGAACGTCGTATCGACAGAGAACACTACATTGATGAGTTCGTCGGTCACCTGCGTTCAGAGATGAAAATCGAAGGCGTGAAGGCCGAGGTGTACGGTCGTCCGAAACACATCTACAGCATCTGGCGCAAAATGCAGAAAAAGCAGCTGGCTTTTGATGAACTGTTCGATGTGCGCGCCGTGCGCATCGTCGCCGAGCGGTTACAGGATTGCTATGCCGCACTGGGGATAGTACATACTCACTATCGGCATCTGCCGGACGAGTTCGATGATTACGTCGCGAATCCCAAACCCAACGGTTATCAATCAATCCATACGGTTGTGTTGGGGCCGGGTGGTAAAACCATCGAAATCCAGATCCGCACTAAACAGATGCACGAGGATGCCGAACTGGGTGTCGCGGCGCACTGGAAGTACAAAGAAGGTACCGCTTCAGGTGCAGCGCGTTCGGGTCATGAAGACCGAATTGCCTGGCTGCGTAAGCTGATCGCCTGGCAGGAAGAGATGGCAGACTCCGGTGAGATGCTCGATGAAGTGCGTAGCCAGGTCTTTGATGACAGAGTTTACGTCTTTACGCCAAAAGGCGATGTGGTGGACTTACCGGCGGGCTCGACGCCGCTTGATTTTGCTTACCATATCCATAGTGATGTCGGTCATCGCTGTATTGGTGCCAAAATTGGTGGGCGTATTGTGCCGTTTACCTACCAGTTGCAGATGGGCGATCAAATTGAAATCATCACCCAGAAGCAGCCAAACCCAAGTCGCGATTGGCTGAACCCTAACCTCGGGTACGTGACCACCAGCCGTGGGCGCTCCAAGATCCATGCCTGGTTCCGCAAGCAGGATCGCGACAAGAATATCCTCGCGGGCAGACAAATCCTTGATGATGAACTGGCGCACTTAGGCATTAGTCTGAAAGAAGCCGAAAAGCATCTGCTGCCGCGCTACAACTTTAACGAGCTGGAAGAGCTGCTGGCGGCGATTGGCGGTGGGGATATCCGTCTTAACCAGATGGTGAACTTCCTGCAATCGCAGTTTAACAAGCCGAGCGCCGCCGAGCAGGATGCCGCCGCGCTGAAGCAGTTGCAGCAGAAAACGCATGCGCCACAAAACCGCCGTAAAGATGATGGTCGCGTGGTGGTTGAAGGGGTAGGTAACCTGATGCACCACATCGCACGCTGCTGCCAGCCGATTCCTGGCGATGAGATTGTGGGGTTCATCACCCAGGGGCGCGGTATATCCGTGCACCGGGCGGATTGCGAACAGTTGGTAGAACTGCGTTCTCATGCGCCGGAGCGTATCGTCGATGCGGTTTGGGGCGAAAGCTACTCGGCGGGGTATTCGCTGGTGGTCCGCGTCCAGGCGAACGATCGTAGCGGTTTATTGCGCGATATCACCACCATCCTCGCCAATGAGAAGGTGAACGTGCTGGGGGTTGCCAGTCGTAGCGATACCAAACAGCAGCTTGCCACCATCGACATGACCATCGAAATCTATAACCTGCAGGTGCTCGGGCGCGTACTTGGCAAGCTCAATCAGGTGCCGGATGTGATCGACGCACGTCGTCTGCACGGTAATTAATCATTTGTAGGCCGGATAAGGCGTGCCGCCATCCGGCAATATCACCATGCCCGATGGCGCTTTGCTTATCGGGCCTACGTTTTCAGGATCTTGTAATGAATCAAATCGACCGACTGCTCGGTATTATGCAGCGCCTGCGCGACCCGGAAAACGGCTGTCCGTGGGATAAAGAGCAGACTTTCGCCACCATCGCCCCCTATACCCTCGAAGAAACCTATGAAGTGCTCGATGCTATTGCGCGTGAAGACTTCGACGATCTGCGCGGAGAGTTGGGGGATTTACTGTTCCAGGTGGTGTTTTACGCGCAGATGGCACAGGAAGAAGGGCGCTTTAATTTTGATGATATTTGTGCGGCCATCAGCGATAAACTTGAACGCCGTCATCCGCATGTTTTTGCCGATGTTTCCGCCAGCAACAGCACTGAGGTGTTAACCCGTTGGGAGCAAATTAAAAGCGAAGAACGTGCGCAGAAAGCCCAACATTCCGCATTGGACGATATTCCCCGTAGTTTACCGGCGCTGATGCGCGCTCAAAAAATCCAGAAACGCTGCTCAAATGTTGGTTTTGACTGGAAGACGTTAGGACCGGTGGTCGACAAGGTTTATGAAGAGATCGACGAAGTCATGTTCGAAGCGAAGCAGGCCGTCGTCGACCAGGCTAAACTGGAGGAGGAAATGGGCGACCTGCTGTTTGCCACGGTCAATATGGCCCGCCATTTAGGCACAAAAGCCGAGACCGCATTACAGAAAGCGAACGAAAAATTTGAGCGACGTTTTCGTGAAGTTGAACGGATTGTTGCTGAACGCGGTCTGGAAATGACTGGTGTTGATCTGGAAACTATGGAAGAAGTCTGGCAACAGGTAAAACGCCAGGAAATTGATCTCTAAGGGGTTTCGTCGGTCAAGGGCGATTTGTGTGATTTTTTAAATAACAAGCGATTGATTTACGTCAAAAACATTTACCCCAAAGGGGCTATTTTCTCACTCCCGATGTTAATGTGAGCCTGGTGAAGAGGAGGAATAATGAAAGTTTGTGGCGCTCGCCATGTTCGGGTATACTACTTTCCCGTCTTGGTAATTCCATCGTTTCACCCTAACTTCTCAGGTCCAGCATGACAACGAACTATATTTTTGTGACCGGCGGGGTCGTATCCTCTCTGGGAAAAGGCATTGCCGCAGCCTCCCTGGCAGCCATTCTTGAAGCCCGTGGCCTCAATGTAACCATGATGAAACTGGATCCGTACATCAACGTCGATCCAGGTACTATGAGCCCAATCCAACACGGGGAAGTGTTCGTTACCGAAGACGGCGCTGAAACCGATCTGGACCTGGGTCACTACGAGCGTTTCATCCGCACCAAAATGAGCCGCCGCAACAACTTCACCACCGGTCGTATTTACTCTGACGTTCTGCGTAAAGAACGTCGTGGCGACTATCTGGGCGCAACCGTTCAGGTTATCCCGCACATCACGAATGCGATCAAAGAACGCGTTCTGGAAGGCGGTGAAGGTCATGATGTTGTTCTGGTCGAAATCGGCGGAACCGTTGGGGATATCGAATCTCTGCCGTTCCTTGAAGCGATTCGCCAGATGGCCGTAGAAATTGGCCGCGAACATACGCTGTTTATGCATCTGACGCTGGTTCCCTACATGGCAGCGGCAGGTGAAGTCAAAACTAAACCGACTCAGCACTCTGTAAAAGAGCTGCTTTCTATCGGTATTCAGCCAGATATTCTGATTTGCCGCTCCGATCGTGCTGTTCCGGCTAATGAACGTGCAAAAATTGCATTGTTCTGTAACGTCCCGGAAAAAGCGGTGATTTCTCTGAAAGATGTCGATTCTATCTATAAAATTCCAGGCCTGTTGAAATCTCAGGGGCTGGACGATTATATTTGTAAACGATTCAGCTTGAACTGTCCGGAAGCAAATCTGTCAGAATGGGAACAGGTTATCTACGAAGAAGCCAATCCGGCAGGCGAAGTGACTATCGGTATGGTCGGCAAGTACATTGAGCTGCCGGATGCCTATAAGTCAGTTATCGAAGCGCTGAAGCACGGTGGTCTGAAGAACCGTGTCACCGTCAACATCAAGCTGATCGATTCGCAGGATGTTGAAACGCGCGGTGTTGAGATCCTGAAAGGTCTCGACGCTATCCTGATCCCAGGCGGCTTCGGCTACCGTGGTGTTGAAGGTAAAATCGCGACGGCACGCTTTGCGCGTGAGAACAATATTCCTTATCTGGGCATTTGCCTGGGTATGCAGGTAGCGTTGATTGAGTTTGCTCGTAACGTCGTGGGTATGGACAACGCCAACTCCACGGAATTTGTGCCAGACTGTAAGTACCCGGTGGTGGCCCTGATTACCGAATGGCGTGATGAAGACGGCAACGTCGAAGTCCGTACCGAGAAGAGCGATCTGGGCGGCACGATGCGCCTTGGTGCGCAGCAGTGTCAGCTGGACGACGAGAGTCTGGTGCGTAAGCTGTACGGCACGCCGACAATTGTTGAACGCCATCGCCACCGCTACGAAGTCAACAATATGCTGTTGAAACAAATTGAAGCTGCGGGTCTGCGTGTTGCAGGCCGCTCCGGTGATGATCAGTTGGTCGAGATCATTGAGGTACCGAATCATCCGTGGTTCGTGGCCTGTCAGTTCCACCCGGAATTTACTTCCACGCCACGTGATGGGCACCCGCTGTTTGCCGGCTTTGTGAAAGCCGCCAGTGAACATCAGAAGCGTCAGGCGAAGTAAGAAGTAAAAAGTTAGAACGGCAATGCACCCATCCGGGTGCATTGTTTGTCTGGAGTTTTAGTTTAACTTGTACTGAGGAAAACCTAATGTCCAAAATCGTTAAAATCATCGGTCGTGAAATCATCGACTCCCGTGGTAACCCGACTGTTGAAGCCGAAGTACACCTGGAAGGTGGTTTCGTTGGTATGGCAGCAGCGCCGTCAGGTGCTTCTACTGGTTCCCGCGAAGCACTGGAACTGCGCGATGGCGACAAATCCCGTTTCATGGGTAAAGGCGTACTGAAAGCGGTTGGCGCGGTAAACGGCCCAATTGCTCAGGCTCTGCTGGGTAAAGATGCTAAAGATCAGGCTGGCATCGACAAGATCATGATCGATCTGGACGGTACTGAAAACAAATCCAACTTCGGTGCAAACGCCATTCTGGCTGTGTCCCTGGCGAACGCCAAAGCAGCAGCTGCTGCTAAAGGCCTGCCGCTGTATGCACACATCGCAGAACTGAACGGTACTCCGGGCAAATTCTCTATGCCGGTTCCGATGATGAACATCATCAACGGTGGTGAGCACGCTGACAACAACGTCGACATCCAGGAATTTATGATTCAGCCGGTTGGCGCTAAATCCCTGAAAGAAGCCGTACGTATGGGTTCTGAAGTGTTCCACAATCTGGCTAAAGTTCTGAAAGCCAAAGGCATGAACACTGCAGTTGGTGACGAAGGTGGCTACGCGCCGAACCTGGGTTCCAACGCAGAAGCTCTGGCTGTTATTGCTGAAGCGGTTAAAGCAGCAGGCTACGAGCTGGGCAAAGACATCACTCTGGCGATGGACTGTGCAGCATCTGAATTCTACAAAGACGGTAAATACGTTCTGGCTGGCGAAGGCAACAAAGCATTCACCTCCGAAGAATTCACTCACTTCCTGGAAGAACTGACCAAACAGTACCCGATCGTGTCCATCGAAGATGGTCTGGACGAGTCTGACTGGGACGGTTTCGCATACCAGACTAAAGTACTGGGCGACAAAATCCAGCTGGTTGGTGACGATCTGTTCGTAACCAACACCAAGATCCTGAAAGAAGGCATCGACAAAGGCATCGTTAACTCCATCCTGATCAAATTCAACCAGATCGGTTCTCTGACCGAAACTCTGGCTGCGATCAAAATGGCGAAAGACGCTGGCTACACGGCTGTCATCTCTCACCGTTCTGGCGAAACTGAAGACGCAACCATCGCTGACCTGGCTGTTGGTACCGCTGCAGGCCAGATCAAAACCGGTTCTATGAGCCGTTCTGACCGCGTTGCTAAGTACAACCAGCTGATTCGTATCGAAGAAGCGCTGGGTGAACAAGCGCCGTACAACGGTCGTAAAGAGATCAAGGGTCAGGCGTAATCCTGCTCTTTAGCTCTTAACGTAAAAACCCGCTTCGGCGGGTTTTTTTATGTCTTTAAAGTAGCAGCGGCAGCGTCGCACTGGCGGTTTGCTGACTCACATCGCTGTACTTTTCATCCAGCGCGATAAGCGATGTGGTGAGCAATTCAACTAATAACATTACGCCCACTTTGGCATTGAGCGCCCCAGCGCTCAGCGGTCCTTCGGGTTTGGCTGCAACCAGTTGGATATCACTCAGTGAAGCCAGCGGACTGCGCGGCGTGTTGCTCAGCGCCAGTACGGGGACGCCATGCTTACGCGCAAGTTTAACGACATGAAGCAGATCGCGAGTGGAGCCTGAACTGGAAATTGCCACCACCAGCGAGTCTTTGGAAAGCGTAGTGGCATTCATGGCGGCACGATGCATGTCGCTGAACAGTTGTGCGGGCTTGCCCAGACGCAACAGTTTGTAATGCAGATATTCCCCCAGAATCGCACTGGCCGCCACGCCATAAATCTGTACCGACTGGGCCTGGTGCAGCGCGAGGGCGGCGGCTTCGAGTAATGTCCTGTCGAGTAATTTTGCGGTGTCCTGCAAGGCCTGCACGGATTCATTGACCACATTGTCAATCTCATCGCCGCCGTGTTCGATCGACTGTCCGTGCTGGAGATCAAGCGCAAGCGCCATCTTAAATTCGTTATAGCCCTTACATCCTAGCGTGCGGCACAGACGCGTGACGCTGGCCTCGCTGGTGTCGCTTTCGCGCGCCAGTTCGGTAATCGTTAGATAGACAACTTTTGCCGGATCGCTCAGCACAAACTCACCCAGCTTCTGCTGTGTACGGCTGTATCCGTCTACGCCCTGGCGCAGTCTCAGCAGCAGGTTTTCATTTTCAGGCATGCAAAATCCTTAATACGTTTCTCTGGCGATAGTGTGGCGGAAAGCGGGGGAGAGATGCCAGTCATTTTAAAAAAGTATGATCGACTTCCAGAATTTTGATGATAATTTTCATTTATAAAACTATTTGTGGTAAAAATTTTCATCAATTGTCAGGGGAATGAAAAAATGATGAATATGTTTAGCGGCGCGTCGTCAGGGGCGTGGTTTGAAAAGGCACAGCGGTTTGGCAAATCGTTTATGCTGCCAATTGCGATATTACCTGCTGCGGGGCTGTTACTGGGTATTGGTGGTGCATTATCAAACCCCAATACGTTGACGGCCTACCCGTTTTTAGATGTTGACTGGTTGCAGGCTATCTTCACTATCATGACCAGCGCGGGATCCATTGTGTTCGCCAACTTGTCGGTGCTTTTTGCGGTTGGTGTAGCAGTGGGCCTGGCGAAGACGGATAAAGGCACTGCGGGGCTTGCCGCGCTGCTGGCGTTTCTGGTGATGAATGCCACTATCAACGCTTTGCTGATCCTGAACGGGACGCTGGCGCATGAGAACCCAGGTGCTGTTGGTCAGGGAATGACGCTGGGTATCCAGACGCTGGAAACGGGTGTGTTTGGTGGTGTGGTGATAGGCCTTGTCACCTGCGCGCTGCACAGTCGCTTTAATAAAGTCTCGCTACCGCAGTTTCTGGGTTTCTTTAGCGGCTCGCGCTTTGTTCCGATCATTAGCTCGCTTGCGGCGATTGCAGTCGGTGCCGCAATGACGGTGGTCTGGCCCCATTTCCAGAAACTCATATTTGGACTGGGTGGCCTTGTTGATGCAACGGGTTATCTGGGCACGCTGTTGTACGGTTTTATCCTGCGTATGCTTGGTCCACTGGGTCTGCATCATATCTTTTATCTGCCATTCTGGACGACGGCACTCGGTGGCAGTGAAATCGTTAACGGCCAATTAGTGGAAGGCACACAACGTATTTTCTTCGCTCAGCTTGCCGATCCGAACACTCAGCAGTTCTATGTGGGTACCTCGCGCTTTATGTCCGGGCGCTTCATTACCATGATGTTCGGTCTGCTTGGGGCATGTCTGGCGATGTACCACACGGCGAAGTCAGAGAACAAAAAAGTTGTCGCGGGTCTGCTGCTGTCTGCTGCGCTGACTTCCTTCCTGACCGGCATCACTGAGCCTATTGAGTTCTCCTTCTTGTTCGTGGCACCCGTGTTATATGTCATTCACGCCTTCTTCGATGGCCTGGCATTTATGATTGCCCATATTTTACATATCACCATCGGGCAAACCTTCTCGGGAGGACTGATCGATTTCATCCTCTTTGGCGTATTGCAGGGCGAAGCGAAAACCAACTGGATGTACGTGCCTATGGTGGGCGTGCCGTGGTTCTTCCTGTACTACTTCACCTTCCGCTATTTGATCAACCGCTTTGGCTGGCTGACGCCGGGCCGTGAGAACGCAACGTTAGTAGAAAATGCGTTGCCTCAAAGCGAACGTGCCGCAGCAGTGGTTGCCGGACTGGGGGGCAAAGAGAATCTGGAAGAGGTGGATTGTTGCGCCACGCGACTACGCGTGACGGTGAAAGATGGCAGCAAGGTTGATGAAGCCGCACTGAAAGCAACCGGGGCGCGTGGCGTGATTATTCGTGGCAATGGTGTTCAGGTGATTTATGGCCCGCACGTCACCATTATCAAAAATGAAGTTGAAGAGATTTTATCGTAATGAAAACTGTACTGGATACGCTGAAAGGTAAGTTAATTGTCTCCTGTCAGGCGCTGGAAAATGAGCCTCTGCACAGCCCGTTTATCATGTCACGGATGGCATTGGCGGCAGCACAGGGAGGGGCTGTCGGTATCCGTGCGAACAGCGTCGTGGACATTCGCGCCATTAAAGAAAGCGTCGCACTGCCGATCATTGGCATCATCAAACGTGATTATCCGGGTAGCGACGTGTTTATCACCGCTACTATGAAGGAAGTGGATGAGTTAATGACCGTTGAGCCGGAAATTATTGCCCTTGATGCGACTGCGCGCCCACGTCCCGGTGGGCAAACGCTGGACGCGTTGGTTATGCAGATTCGCGCATGCTACCCGTCCGTGCTGTTGATGGCGGACATCGCCAGCGTAGACGAAGCCGTCACCGCAGAACGACTGGGTTTTGACTGCGTGGGTACGACGCTTTATGGCTACACGGCAGAGACGCGTGGGCATGTGCTCGCGGATAACGACTGTGGTTTTTTACGTGAGGTACTGGCTGCAGTCAGCCTGCCGGTAGTGGCAGAGGGGAATGTCGACACCCCTGAACGGGCTGCACACTGTCTGGCATTAGGCGCGCATACCGTAGTGGTTGGGGGGGCGATCACCCGTCCGCAACAAATAACGGCACGCTTTGTCACGGCGATCGCCTCGTAAAGCAACGATCGGCATGATACTTTGGCGGGGATCTGCGATAATTATCGTTTATCCCCACATTGAGAAGACTATGCAGTACCCGATTAATGAGATGTTCCAGACCCTGCAAGGTGAGGGTTATTTTACCGGCGTCCCCGCCATTTTTATTCGTTTACAGGGATGCCCGGTTGGCTGTGCCTGGTGCGATACCAAACACACCTGGGATAAGCTTGAGGATCGGGAAGTCTCGCTTTACAGCATCCTGGCCAAGACTAAAGAGAGCGATAAATGGGGCGCGGCGAGCAGCGAAGATCTGCTGGCTGTGATTCAGCGTCAGGGCTATACCGCCCGTCATGTGGTGATCACCGGTGGTGAACCCTGCATTCACGACCTGATGCCGCTGACCGACTTGCTGGAAAAGAATGGCTTTAGCTGCCAGATTGAAACCAGCGGCACGCATGAAGTCCGCTGTACGCCGAACACTTGGGTGACTGTCTCTCCCAAGGTGAATATGCGCGGCGGCTATGACGTGTTATCTCAGGCGCTGGAACGCGCCAATGAAATCAAGCACCCGGTGGGGCGTGTTCGCGACATTGAAGCACTGGATGAACTGCTGGCGACGTTGACCGATGATAAGCCGCGCATCATTGCTTTACAGCCGATCAGTCAGAAGGATGATGCCACGCGCCTGTGTATTGATACCTGCATTGCGCGTAACTGGCGTCTGTCGATGCAAACGCATAAATATCTGAATATTGCCTGATAAATTTTGCCGGGTGCGCTTCGCTTGCCCGGCCTACGCTTGTAGATACGTGTAGGCCGTATAAGGCGCTCCGCCATCCGGCAATGACTCTGAATCACTCGCCGCGATAGACGCAGCCCGCCGTGCAGGTCTCTTTTACCATCACCGCGCTCAGCAGCGGAACCAGCGGTTTCATCTCATCCCAGATCCACTTCGCCAGTACTTCACTGGTCGGATTCTCAAGACCCGGAATATCATTCAAATAGTAGTGATCAAGGCGATTGTACGTCGGCTTAAATGCCGCTTTTAACTCGGAAAAGTCCATAATCCAACCGGTATGGGGATCGACTTCACCCGTAATTTCAAGACGCACCATAAATGAGTGGCCATGCAGGCGGCCACATTTGTGCCCTTCTGGTACGTGCGGCAGGTGGTGAGTGGCTTCGAAGGTGAAATCTTTAAACAGGGTGGTGGACATTATCTACTCTCAAGAATGCAAAAAACCGCCGTAGGGTACCTTATAATACGAATTTTATCATTAGTTAAACGGGCGCTGAGTATCCTGACAGTGCATTCACGCAATCAATATCAAATAACTATTTATATATCATATGGTTATTAAATCTGTTTTGCCGTTAATAACTATAGCTAAAACAGGTTAGTCCATTTGGTTATTTGTTATTTCTATCCCTTCTTTAATTGTTACTATTCTCGCCGTTAACCTTATCTTCAGTTTGGGTTTTATTGCTTAAATCCGCTTTGCTTACTGGAACATGACAACGCATGACGACACAGGCCCCACTTTCCGCTTTGCTTCCGCTAAACCCGGAACAGCTGGCACGCCTTCAGGCGGCCACGACCGATCTCTCGCCCGCGCAGCTTGCGTGGGTTTCTGGCTATTTCTGGGGCGTGCTGAATCAGCAGCCGGGCGCTAATGCGGTTATTCCTGCACCTGCTGCCGAAATGCCGGGGATCACGCTCATCTCCGCCTCGCAGACCGGTAATGCGCGCCGCGTGGCGGAAGCCCTGCGTGACGATCTTATTGCCGCGAAGCTCAATGTCACCCTGATCAATGCCGGCGACTATAAATTTAAAAATATTGCCAACGAGAAATTGCTGGTCGTGGTGGCCTCGACGCAGGGTGAGGGTGAGCCGGCGGAAGAAGCGGTGGCGTTGCATAAATTTCTGTTCTCTAAAAAAGCGCCGAAACTTGAAAATACCGCCTTCGCCGTGTTTGGTCTTGGCGATACCTCTTATGAGTTTTTCTGCCAGTCTGGCAAAAACTTCGACAGCAAACTGGCGGAGCTTGGCGGTGAACGCTTGTTGGATCGTGTAGATGCAGATGTTGAATATCAACCGGCAGCTGCGCAGTGGCGCGCCCGTCTGGTTGATGTGTTGAAGGCACGAGCGCCTGCTGCACCTTCTGTACAGGCCGCTGCGAGCGGTGCGATTAACGAGGTGCATACCAGTCCGTACACTAAAGAAGCGCCGCTTAGCGCGTCGCTTTCCGTGAATCAGAAAATCACCGGTCGAGACTCCGAAAAAGACGTGCGTCATATCGAAATCGATCTGGGCGATTCCGGCCTGCGCTATCAGCCCGGCGACGCCCTCGGCGTGTGGTATCAAAACGATCCGGCGCTGGTCAAAGAGATTGTTGAACTGCTGTGGCTGAAAGGCGACGAGCCGGTCACGGTTGATGGCAAATTGCTACCGCTTACCGACGCGCTGCAGTGGCACTTCGAACTGACGGTTAACACAGCCAATATTGTAGAAAATTACGCCACCTTAACGCGCAGTGAAACGTTGCTGCCGCTGGTGGGCGATAAAGCGCAGTTGCAACACTATGCCGCCACCACGCCTATCGTCGATATGCTGCGCTTTTCTCCGGCGCAGCTGGACGCGGAAGCGTTAATCGGTCTGCTGCGTCCGTTGACCCCGCGCCTGTACTCAATAGCCTCCTCACAGGCGGAAGTCGAAAGCGAAGTACATGTGACCGTCGGTGCCGTGCGGTTTGACGTCGAAGGCCGTGCGCGTGCCGGCGGAGCCTCGAGCTTCCTCGCCGACCGCGTTGGCGAAGAAGGTGAAGTACGTGTGTTCATTGAACATAACGACAACTTCCGCCTGCCAGCCAATCCTGAAACACCGGTCATTATGATTGGGCCGGGGACGGGAATTGCACCGTTCCGCGCCTTTATGCAGCAGCGTGCTGCCGATGAAGCGACGGGTAAAAACTGGTTGTTCTTTGGCAATCCGCACTTTACCGAAGATTTCCTCTACCAGGTGGAGTGGCAGCGCTACGTCAAAGAGGGCGTACTTACCCGGATCGATCTCGCCTGGTCACGCGACCAAAAAGAAAAAGTCTACGTACAAGATAAACTGCGCCAACAAGGTGCGGAACTGTGGCGCTGGATTAATGACGGGGCGCACATTTATGTCTGCGGCGACGCCAATCGCATGGCGAAAGACGTTGAGCAGGCTTTGCTGGAAGTGATTGCCGAATTCGGTGCGATGGATACCGAAGCGGCGGATGAATTTTTAAGTGAGCTGCGCGTTGAGCGCCGTTATCAGCGAGATGTCTACTAATGAGTGAAAAACATCCAGGGCCACTGGTGGTCGAAGGTAAGCTGTCCGACGCTGAACGTATGAAGCTGGAAAGCAACTATCTGCGCGGCACCATTGCGGAAGATTTAAATGACGGCCTCACCGGCGGTTTTAAAGGTGATAACTTTCTGCTGATCCGTTTTCACGGTATGTACCAGCAGGATGACCGCGATATTCGCGCCGAGCGCGCCGAGCAGAAGCTGGAGCCACGTCATGCAATGCTGCTGCGCTGCCGTCTGCCGGGCGGGGTCATCACCACTAAACAATGGCAGGCGATCGATAAGTTTGCTCATGACAACACGATTTACGGCAGCATCCGTCTGACCAACCGTCAGACCTTTCAGTTTCACGGCATTCTGAAGAAGAACGTCAAGCCGGTGCATCAGATGCTCAACTCCGTCGGACTGGACGCGCTGGCGACCGCCAACGACATGAACCGTAACGTGTTGTGTACCTCCAACCCGTACGAGTCCGAGTTACACGCGGAAGCCTACGAGTGGGCGAAGAAAATCTCTGAACACCTGTTGCCGCGCACCCGGGCGTATGCAGAGATTTGGCTGGATCAGAAAAAAGTCGCCACCACCGATGAAGAGCCGATCCTCGGTCAAACTTATCTGCCGCGTAAGTTCAAAACGACGGTGGTTATTCCGCCGCAGAACGATATCGATCTGCATGCCAACGACATGAACTTCGTCGCGGTGGCAGAAAACGGCAAACTGGTGGGGTTCAACCTGCTGGTTGGCGGTGGGCTGTCTATTGAGCACGGTAACAAGAAAACCTACGCGCGTACCGCCAGTGAATTTGGCTATTTGCCGCTGGAGCACACGCTGGCCGTTGCGGAAGCAGTGGTGACTACCCAGCGCGACTGGGGTAATCGTACCGACCGTAAAAACGCCAAAACCAAATACACGCTGGAGCGCGTCGGCGTTGAGACCTTTAAGGCAGAAGTGGAACGCCGGGCGGGCATCAAATTTGAATCGATTCGCCCGTATGAGTTTACCGGTCGCGGCGATCGTATCGGCTGGGTGAAGGGCATCGACAAAAAATGGCACCTGACGCTGTTTATTGAGAATGGCCGTATTCTGGATTATCCGGGACGTCCGCTGAAAACCGGGTTACTGGAGATAGCAAAGATCCACAAAGGCGAGTTCCGTATTACCGCCAACCAGAACCTGATCATTGCCGGTGTGCCGGAAAGCGAGAAGGCGAAGATCGAGAAGATTGCGCAGCAGAGCGGCTTAATGAATGCCGTGACTCCGCAGCGTGAAAACTCGATGGCCTGCGTCTCGTTCCCGACCTGTCCGCTGGCGATGGCGGAAGCAGAGCGCTTCCTGCCGACGTTTATCGACAGCATTGACGCTCTGATGGCGAAATACGCGTTGAGCGACGAAAACATTGTGCTGCGCGTGACGGGCTGCCCGAACGGTTGTGGTCGTGCCATGCTGGCAGAGGTCGGCCTGGTCGGGAAAGCGCCGGGACGTTACAACCTGCACCTGGGGGGTAACCGTATCGGGACGCGTATTCCACGGATGTTCAAAGAGAACATCACCGAGACAGAAATTCTGGCCTTGCTGGATGAACTGATTGGGCGCTGGGCAAAAGAGCGTGAAGCGGGTGAAGGCTTCGGCGATTTTACGGTGCGTGCGGGCATTATTCGCCCGGTGCTCGATCCCGCCCGGGATTTCTGGGAATAACCTGAATTGCTGGATGGCGGCATAAATGCCTTATCCGGCCTACCGACTGCGTAGGCCGGATAAGCGCAGCACCATCAGGCATAGGATGAGGTAATCATGTCCGTACTCGATCTACACGCATTAAACGACCTACCAAAAGTTGAGCGCGTCATGGCGCTGGCGGAAACCAACAGCCAGCTGGAAAAACTGAGCGCGCAGGATCGTGTGGCGTGGGCGCTGGAGAATCTGCCCGGCGACTACGTGCTCTCTTCAAGCTTTGGTATTCAGGCGGCGGTTAGCCTGCACCTGGTGAATCAGATTCGCCCGGATATCCCGGTGATCCTTACCGATACCGGCTATTTGTTCCCGGAAACCTACCAGTTTATTGACGAGTTAACGGACACGCTCAAACTTAATCTGCAGGTTTACCGGGCAAAAGAGAGTGCCGCCTGGCAGGAAGCGCGCTATGGCAAACTGTGGGAACAGGGCGTTGAAGGCATTGAGAAATACAATGACATCAACAAAGTCGAGCCGATGAACCGGGCGCTGCAAGAACTCAATGCGCAAACCTGGTTTGCCGGCCTGCGTCGTGAGCAATCCGGCAGTCGTGCCCATTTGCCGGTACTGGCTATCCAGCGTGGCGTGTTCAAACTGCTGCCGATCATCGACTGGGACAACCGCACGGTGTACCAGTACCTGCAACAACACGGGCTGAAGTATCATCCGCTGTGGGAGCAAGGCTATCTGTCGGTAGGCGATACCCACACCACCCGTAAATGGGAACCGGGCATGGCGGAAGAAGAGACGCGCTTCTTCGGACTGAAGCGGGAGTGCGGATTGCACGAAGGGTAATCGGTAACAGGCCCGGTAAGCATCTGCATGCTACCGGGCAGGATACGGGTGAATTAGCCCGCCTTTGCCAGCTCTTTGACCAGTGGCAGCATAATGCGTACCACGTCGCGACTGCGGTGCTCAATACGGCCGGGTAACGCTTTATCAATATGCTGCTGGTTATCCAGTCGAACGTCGTGCCAGCTGTTGCCTGCAGGGAATGAGGCGGTTTTGGCTCGCTGCTGATAGCCGTCTTTATTACCCAGACTCCAGTTGGTGGCTTCGACGGAGAGCACGGCAATCCCCGCTTTGTCGAACACCTCCGCATCGTTACAACATCCAGTGCCTTTCGGGTAGTTCTTGTTCAGACCGGGATTAGTGCTGGCGGAGATACCGCGACTGCGTGCAATAGCCAGCGCCCGGTCGCGCGTGAGCTTACGAACCGCTTCAGGTGTTTTTTGCCCGCTGTTGAAATAGAGCTTATCGCCGACGATCAGGTTATCGAGATTAATCACCAGCAGCGTATTTTTCTTCTCGGCGGCGCTCATGCGTTTGAGTACGTTCTCTGCGCCGAGCTTGCCTTCTTCTTCTCCGCTGGTGGCGATAAAGCGGATGCCGTACTCGGTCGGGACATTCTTGAGTTTTTCTGCCAGTTCCAGCATCACGCCGAGACCCGCCGCGTTATCGTCAATCCCTTGTAGCGTTAATCCACCGAGATTGGCATCGGAGTCGGCATCGCTTTGCGGCGCGTAGGTATCAAGGTGCGCCATAATAATAATCTGCTGCGGTGCCTTACCTTCATGTGCTGCAATTACCGTGCTACCCGTTACGTTATGCCAGTTTTTATGGTTATTTTTGGCGGTATACACATAGCGGCTATTAAACGTCCGAATATCACTGCTGTATCCCATCTGCTGAAACTGCTGACGTAAATAATCGGCAGACAACATTTCTGCAGGCGAGCCCGTCACGCGGCCAGGAAAAAACGTTGCAATATGGCGGGCCTGGAAGTTGGCGATATCTCCGGGCTTCGAAGAGGTTGCCTGTGCGGGAAGGATAAAGCACACGCCGAGCGCCAGGGCAGCAGGAAAGTGGCGCAATGCGGAAAACATAGTGAGTCCTTAAATACCAAGCATAAATTTTTACCCGCTAGTATGAAACCGTGATCGGGGTAAAACAATTTCATTTGCTCCTAAATGCCCGAAATCCGGCGGCTTAAGCACTTTTTGATATTTGCTTTTCCAGATCGTTATTCCTTTGAGGAACTACTCATTCCAATTCGTAATTTCATTCGTTCTCTTGCCCTCCCTATAGTCGAGTTATCTGAGCATCGTTAGAACAATAACGGCATTACATAGGAACGGTTATGGATCAAAAACGACTTACCCACCTGCGGCAACTGGAAGCGGAAAGCATCCATATTATTCGTGAGGTGGCCGCCGAGTTTTCTAATCCGGTGATGATGTATTCCATCGGCAAAGACTCCAGCGTAATGCTGCATCTGGCGCGCAAAGCGTTTTATCCCGGCACGCTGCCGTTCCCGTTGCTACATGTGGACACCGGCTGGAAATTCAGCGAGATGTATGAATTCCGTGACCGTACAGCCAAGGCTTACGGCTGCGAGTTGTTGGTGCATAAAAACCCGGAAGGGGTGGCGATGGGGATTAACCCGTTTGTCCACGGCAGCGCCAAGCATACCGACATCATGAAAACCGAAGGGCTGAAGCAGGCGCTGAACAAATACGGCTTTGACGCCGCGTTCGGTGGTGCCCGCCGCGATGAAGAGAAATCGCGTGCCAAAGAGCGAATTTATTCCTTCCGCGATCGTTTTCATCGCTGGGACCCGAAAAACCAGCGTCCGGAACTGTGGCACAACTACAACGGGCAGATTAACAAAGGCGAAAGCATTCGCGTGTTCCCGCTTTCGAACTGGACCGAACAGGATATCTGGCAGTACATCTGGTTGGAAAATATCGACATTGTGCCGCTGTACCTGGCCGCGGAGCGCCCGGTGCTGGAACGTGATGGCATGCTGATGATGATCGATGACGACAGGATCGATCTGCAACCCGGTGAGGTTATCAAAAAACGCATGGTGCGTTTCCGCACGCTTGGCTGCTGGCCGCTTACCGGCGCCGTGGAGTCAAACGCGCAGACGCTGCCGGAAATTATCGAAGAAATGCTGGTCTCAACCACCAGTGAACGTCAGGGCCGCGTGATTGACCGCGACCAGGCTGGCTCCATGGAGCTGAAGAAACGTCAGGGGTATTTCTAAGGAGCCGCCATGAACACGACACTTGCACAACAAATTGCTAATGAAGGCGGCGTTGAAGCCTGGATGGTTGCCCAGCAACACAAAAGCCTGCTGCGCTTTTTAACCTGTGGCAGCGTGGATGATGGGAAAAGCACGCTGATTGGCCGCCTGCTGCACGACACGCGCCAGATTTACGAAGATCAGCTCTCAACGCTGCATAACGACAGCAAACGTCATGGTACCCAGGGTGAGAAACTGGATCTGGCGCTGCTGGTTGACGGGTTACAGGCCGAGCGTGAGCAGGGGATCACCATCGACGTGGCCTACCGCTATTTCTCCACGGAGAAACGCAAATTTATTATCGCCGATACGCCAGGGCATGAGCAGTACACCCGGAACATGGCCACCGGTGCGTCCACATGCGATCTGGCGATCCTGCTGATTGATGCACGTAAAGGTGTGCTGGACCAGACTCGCCGCCACAGTTTTATCTCCACGCTGCTGGGGATCAAACATCTGGTGGTGGCGATCAATAAAATGGATCTGGTGAGCTTCAGCGAAGAAACATTTACCCGCATTCGCGAAGATTATCTGACCTTTGCCGAACAGTTGCCGGGCAATCTGGATATTCGCTTTGTGCCGCTTTCTGCGCTGGAAGGCGACAACGTGGCCTCCCAGAGTAAAAACATGCCATGGTATAGCGGCCCGACGCTGCTGGAGGTACTGGAAACGGTAGAGATCCAGCGTGCTGTTGAGGCCCAACCGATGCGTTTCCCGGTACAGTATGTGAATCGCCCGAACCTGGATTTTCGTGGTTATGCCGGAACTCTTGCCTCCGGTCGCGTAACGGTAGGCCAGCGAATCAAAGTGCTACCGTCTGGCGTTGAATCAAGCGTCGCGCGGATCGTCACCTTTGACGGCGACCTCCAGGAAGCGCATGCGGGCGAAGCGATTACTCTGGTACTGAAAGATGAAATCGACATCAGCCGTGGCGACCTGTTGCTGGATGCTCGCGAAGTCTTGCCTGCGGTACAGCATGCTGCCGTTGACGTGGTATGGATGGCGGAACAACCACTGTCGGAAGGTCAGAGCTATGACATCAAAGTCGCGGGCAAAAAGACGCGTGCCCGCGTAGATAACGTGCAGTATCAGGTTGATATCAATAACCTGACTCAGCGTGAGGTCGACGCGTTGCCGCTGAATGGTATTGGCCTGGTTAATTTGACGTTTGATGAACCGCTGGTACTGGATACCTATCAGCATAACCCAGTGACGGGCGGCCTGATTATTATTGACCGCCTGACCAACGTCACCGTGGGGGCGGGACTGATCCGCGAACCCATCGAGCAGCAACAGGCCACGACATCCCCGTTCAGCGCGTTTGAACTGGAACTGAATGCACTGGTGCGTCGTCACTTCCCGCACTGGAATGCACGTGATTTGCTGGGAGGAAAGTAATGGCGCAGCATGACGAAAACGTCGTCTGGCATGCCCATCCCGTTACGCCGCAACAGCGAGAGCAACGCCACGGTCACCGTGGTGTTGTGCTGTGGTTTACCGGGCTCTCCGGCTCGGGTAAATCGACGGTGGCAGGGGCGCTGGAAGAAGCACTATACAATCTGGGCGTCAGTACCTATCTGCTGGATGGCGACAACGTGCGCCATGGCCTGTGCAGCGATCTGGGTTTTAGCGACGCCGATCGCAAAGAGAACATCCGGCGGGTGGGGGAAGTCGCTAGTCTGATGGTGGATGCCGGGCTGGTGGTGCTGACGGCATTTATCTCCCCGCATCGCGCTGAGCGGCAAATGGTCCGCGAGTGCGTCGGCGAGGGGCGTTTTATCGAGGTGTTTGTCGATACGCCGCTGGCGACATGCGAAGCCCGCGATCCGAAAGGGCTGTATAAAAAAGCGCGAGCGGGTGAACTGCGCAATTTCACCGGAATTGACGCGGTGTACGAAGCGCCTGAATCGCCAGAGATTCACCTTGATGGTGAACAATTGGTAACAAATTTGGTTCCTCAATTATTAGACCTGCTGAGGCAGCAAGATATTATCAGATCCTGAGACATCCCCGAGCTTATCGGCTCGGTCAGTCAAGGTCACAGGATTAGCTATGCGTAACAGCCATAACATTACTATTGCAGAGTCAGACACCTTCAATGCCGACGACGAAACCATCTGGTCACTACCGGGGGCCGTGGTCGGTTTTGTGGCGTGGTTGCTGGCGCTGGGCATTCCATGTCTTATGTATGGCCCTAACACGCTGTTTTTCTTCCTCTATACCTGGCCGTTTTTCCTTGCATTGCTGCCTGTCGCGATTGTGGCGGGAATCGCCCTGCACTCGTTATTGAAGGGACGATTGTTCCTGAGCATGACGTGTACCCTGCTGACGGTGGGGCTGATGTTCGGGGCATTGTTTATGTGGCTGCTGGGCTAGGCTATCTCCCTTCTCTTTATATGGCTACTGAGGCTGAAACGCGGACTGGTCATAATTCAAACCGTAACCAACAATGAGATTATGTTCTCCTTACACGGGGTATACGTAACAACGAGCAAATGTGGTACATTTGCCCGCGTTGTCGCGGTATTCCCGCCTGTAGACGGAGAGTCGTCTGCGGATGTTTTGGGATGATGATGCCGTTTTTCAGGGGGCAGGATGGGTAAACTAACGCTGCTGTTGCTGGCTTTATTGGTCTGGCTTCAGTATTCGCTGTGGTTCGGTAAGAACGGCATACATGACTATAGCCGCGTCAACGATGATGTGGCTGCGCAGCAAGCGACAAATGCGAAACTTAAAGCGCGTAACGATCAGCTGTTTGCCGAAATTGACGATCTCAATGGCGGTCAGGAAGCGATTGAAGAGCGTGCGCGCAACGAACTCAGCATGACCAAGCCGGGCGAAACCTTTTATCGTCTGGTGCCTGACGCGTCTAAACGCGCTCAGACTGCAGGGCAAAACAATCGATAAACCAGCCAAGGATTTAACATGGCAGCCACTTTATTGGACGTTTGCGCCGTGGTACCGGCTGCCGGATTTGGCCGCCGAATGCAATCGGAGTGTCCTAAGCAGTATCTCTCCATCGGCAATAAAACCATTCTTGAACACTCGGTTGCTGCGCTACTGGCGCATCCCCGGGTGACGCATGTCGTCATTGCTATCAGCCCTGGCGACAGCCGCTTTGCAGAACTTCCTCTGGCAGCGCACCCGCAAATCACCGTGGTGGATGGCGGCAATGAGCGCGCCGATTCAGTGCTGGCCGGTTTGCAGGCCGTCGGAAATGCCCGCTGGGTGCTGGTGCATGATGCAGCCAGACCGTGCCTGCATCAGGACGATTTATCTCGTTTACTGGCGATAAGCGAAACCAGTCGTACAGGTGGGATCCTTGCCGCACCGGTGCGCGATACCATGAAACGCGCGGAACCGGGCAAAACTGACATTGCCCATACGGTCGAACGTACTGACTTATGGCACGCGTTGACGCCGCAGTTTTTCCCCCGCGAGTTATTACACCACTGCCTGGCCCGAGCACTCAACGAAGGCGCGACCATTACTGATGAGGCCTCGGCGCTGGAATATTGCGGCTTTCATCCACAGCTTGTCGAAGGACGCGCTGATAATATTAAAGTTACTCGTCCGGAAGATCTGGCGCTTGCGGAATTTTATCTGACCCGAAGAATCTAGACACAAAATCATTCAAGCTGCATCGAGGCGGCAACTGAGTGAATCCCCAGGAGCTTACCTAAGTAAGTGACTGGGATGAACAAAGGCAGCCAACAAAGAGGCCGCTTGAAGGATGATGTGTATATCAGGAGAATGCATAATGCGAATTGGACACGGTTTTGATGTACACGCCTTTGGCGGCGTAGGCCCAATTATCATTGGTGGCGTGCGCATCCCGTACGAAAAGGGGCTGCTGGCGCATTCTGATGGCGACGTCGCGTTACATGCGCTGACTGATGCGCTGCTGGGCGCGGCAGCGCTGGGCGATATCGGTAAACTGTTCCCGGACACCGATCCGGCCTTTAAAGGGGCAGATAGCCGCGAATTATTACGTGAAGCCTGGCGTCGTATTCAGGCCAAAGGCTACACGCTCGGCAATGTGGATGTGACCATTATTGCGCAGGCACCGAAGATGCTGCCGCACATTCCACAAATGCGCGTGTTTATTGCCGAAGATCTTGGCTGTCATATGGATGATGTTAACGTGAAAGCGACCACCACGGAGAAACTCGGTTTTACCGGGCGTGGGGAAGGGATTGCCTGTGAAGCGGTGGCGTTACTCATAAAGGCTGCAAAATGACAGAGTTTGAAAATCTGACGTATCTCCACGGTAAACCGCAGGGCCGTGGCGTATTGAAGGCGAATCCAGAAGACTTTGTGGTGGTCGAAGATTTAGGCTTTGAACCGGACGGAGAAGGCGAACACGTTCTGGTACGCATCCTGAAGAACGGCTGTAACACTCGTTTTGTCGCCGATGCACTGGCCAAGTTTTTGAAAATTCATGCCCGTGAAGTCAGCTTCGCCGGGCAGAAAGATAAGCATGCGGTCACTGAACAGTGGCTGTGCGCGCGCGTGCCGGGCAATGTCATGCCTGATTTAAGCAAATTTGAGCTTGAAGGCTGTAAAGTGCTGGAGTACGCCCGTCACAAGCGTAAGCTGCGTTTAGGTGCCTTGAAAGGTAACGGCTTTACGGTGGTGCTGCGTGAAGTCAGCGATCGCGCTGACGTTGAAGCACGTTTGCAGGCTATTCTCGAGCGCGGCGTACCGAACTATTTTGGTGCCCAACGTTTTGGCATCGCCGGCAGTAACCTGCAAGGGGCGCTGCGCTGGGCGCAAAGCGATGCACCGGTGCGCGATCGCAATAAACGCAGTTTTTGGTTGTCGGCAGCCCGCAGTGCGTTGTTTAATCAAATAGTCAATGAACGATTGAAAAAAACAGACTTTAATCAAGTTGTTGACGGCGATGCGCTACAATTGTCTGGACGCGGAAGTTGGTTTGTTGCCACTACTGAAGAACAAGCTGAATTACAGCGTCGCGTTAATGAAAGAGAATTAATGATTACAGCGGCATTACCCGGCTGCGGTGAGTGGGGAACTCAGCGCGATGCGCTGGCGTTTGAACAGGCCGCCATTGCCGATGAAAGCGTGCTGCAGTCTTTATTATTGCGTGAGAACGTCGACGCATCGCGTCGCGCTATGCTGCTGTACCCACAACAATTAAGCTGGAACTGGTGGGATGACGTAACCGTTGAGTTACGCTTCTGGCTACCGGCAGGTAGCTTTGCCACCAGTGTAGTAAGGGAACTTATTAACACAACGGGTGATTATGCGTATATTGCTGAGTAACGATGATGGGGTCCACGCGCCCGGTATACAAACGCTGGCGAAAGCGCTGCGTGAGTTTGCTGACGTACAGGTAGTTGCCCCGGATCGTAACCGCAGTGGCGCGTCTAACTCGCTGACGCTGGAATCTTCGCTTCGCACCTTCACCTATGAAAACGGTGATATCGCCGTGCAAATGGGCACGCCTACCGACTGCGTCTATCTGGGCGTAAACGCGTTAATGCGTCCGCGTCCGGACATCGTAGTTTCCGGGATTAACGCCGGTCCTAATCTGGGTGACGATGTTATCTATTCTGGAACCGTTGCGGCAGCGATGGAAGGCCGGCACCTGGGCTTTCCCGCGCTGGCGGTCTCACTGGATGGTCATAAACACTACGATACCGCAGCCGCGATTACCTGCCGCATTTTACGTGCGCTGAGCCGCGAACCGCTGCGTACCGGGCGTATTCTGAATATCAACGTCCCGGACTTGCCGCTGGATCAGATTAAAGGTATTCGCGTTACCCGCTGCGGCAGTCGCCATCCGGCGGATCAGGTTATTCCACAGCAGGACCCGCGCGGTAACACGTTGTACTGGATTGGGCCGCCGGGCGAAAAATGCGATGCCGGGCCGGATACGGACTTTGCTGCCGTCGATGAAGGCTATGTTTCTGTCACGCCGCTGCATGTTGATTTAACCGCATACGGCGCGCATCAGGTTGTTTCTGATTGGTTAGACAGCGTGGGAGTCGACACGCAATGGTAAGCAGACGCGTACACACTCTTCTTGAACAATTACGTGCGCAGGGCATCAGAGATGAGCTTGTCCTTGATGCGCTCGCCGCCGTGCCGCGTGAAAAATTCATTGATGAGGCGTTTGAACATAAGGCCTGGGAAAACATCGCCCTGCCCATTGGTCAGGGGCAGACGATTTCGCAGCCTTATATGGTCGCACGTATGACCGAGTTGCTTGAGCTGACGCCACAATCGCGGGTGCTGGAAATCGGCACCGGTTCCGGTTACCAGACAGCGATTCTGGCGCATCTGGTGCAGCATGTGTGTTCTGTCGAGCGCATTAAAGGTTTGCAGTGGCAGGCGCGTCGTCGCCTGAAGCAGCTTGATTTACATAATGTTTCGACCCGTCATGGTGATGGATGGCAAGGCTGGCAGGCACGAGCGCCGTTTGACGCCATCATTGTGACAGCAGCACCGCCGGAAATCCCTACCGCGTTAATGACGCAGTTGGATGAAGGCGGCATTCTCGTCTTACCCGTGGGCGACGAGCACCAGTATTTGAAACGGGTGCGTCGTCGGGGAGGCGAATTTATTATCGATACCGTGGAGGCTGTACGCTTCGTACCCTTAGTTAAAGGGGAGTTAGCGTAGATATAGGTTCTGAATACCTGGAGTTTTCCTGGATATTCTGGAATTAGTAAGCGTATCGTGGTCACGTTTTCCAGTGTCCAGCCCGATGCCTTGCACGGTGATTACGTCACTGGTTGTTAACCAAATTTTCCTGGGGGATAAATGAGCGCGGGAAGCCACAAATTTACCGTTCGCCGCATGGCGGCATTGTCACTGGTTTCGTTATGGCTGGCAGGCTGTTCTAACACCTCGAATCCGCCTGCGCCGGTCAACTCTGTTGATGGCGGTGCGCCAACGAACACCAATTCTGGCATGCTAATCACGCCTCCACCTAAAATGGGCACGACGGCGACCGCACAGCAAACGCCGCAGATCCAACCGGTGCAGCGTCCAACCACGCAGTCAACACAAATTCAGCCCGTTGCGCAGCAGCCTGTACAGATGGAAAACGGACGCATTGTGTACAACCGTAAGTATGGGAACATTCCGAAAGGGAGCTATACCGGCGGCAGCACCTATACAGTTAAGAAAGGTGACACACTTTTCTATATTGCCTGGATAACCGGGAACGATTTCCGTGACCTCGCACAACGCAATAACGTTCCGGCCCCGTATGGCCTGAATGTGGGACAAACTCTGCAAGTGGGCAACGCATCGGGTGCGCCGATTACCGGCGGCAATGCCATCACCCAGGCGGATGCAGCACAGCAAGGAGTTGTGACCAACCCTGCACAAAATTCCACCGTCGCTGTTGCTTCGAAACCAACAATTACGTATTCTGAGGATTCAGGTGAACAAAGTGCTAACAAAATGTTGCCGAACAACAAGCCTGCTGGGACAGTTGTCACAGCGCCAGTAACGGCACCAGCAGTTAGCGCAACCGAATCGACTGCAAGCTCAACGTCTACCAGTGCGCCAATCTCCACCTGGCGTTGGCCGACTGACGGTAAAGTGATTGAAAACTTTGCGGCTACCGAAGGTGGCAATAAAGGGATCGACATTGCAGGCAGTAAGGGACAGGCTATTGTCGCGACCGCAGATGGACGCGTCGTATATGCCGGTAACGCACTGCGCGGTTACGGTAATCTTATTATCATCAAACACAACGATGATTACCTGAGTGCCTACGCCCATAACGATACAATGCTGGTTCGGGAGCAACAAGAAATCAAGGCGGGGCAGAAAATAGCTACCATGGGTAGCACCGGAACCAGTTCTACACGCTTGCATTTTGAAATTCGTTACAAGGGGAAATCCGTAAACCCGCTGCGCTATTTACCGCAGCGATAATTCGGCGGAACCAGGCTTTCACTTGCTTGTTCCGTTTAGGGATCACGGGTAGGAGCCACCTTTATGAGTCAGAATACGCTGAAAGTTCATGATTTAAATGAAGACGCGGAATTTGATGAGAACGGAGTAGAGGCTTTTGATGAAAAAGCCTTGAGTGAAGAGGAACCCAGTGATAACGACCTGGCTGAAGAGGAGCTGTTATCGCAAGGGGCCACACAGCGTGTGTTGGACGCGACTCAGCTTTACCTTGGTGAGATTGGTTATTCGCCACTGTTAACAGCCGAAGAAGAAGTGTATTTCGCGCGTCGCGCATTGCGTGGAGATGTAGCCTCTCGCCGTCGCATGATTGAAAGTAACCTGCGTCTGGTGGTTAAAATTGCCCGTCGTTATGGCAATCGTGGTCTGGCATTGCTGGATCTGATTGAAGAGGGCAATCTGGGGCTTATCCGTGCCGTCGAGAAGTTTGACCCGGAGCGCGGGTTCCGCTTCTCAACATACGCAACCTGGTGGATCCGCCAGACGATCGAACGGGCGATTATGAACCAAACCCGTACGATCCGACTGCCGATCCATATAGTAAAAGAGCTGAACGTCTATCTGCGTACCGCGCGTGAGTTGTCGCATAAACTGGACCACGAACCGAGCGCAGAAGAGATTGCTGAACAACTGGATAAACCGGTTGATGACGTCAGCCGTATGCTCCGACTCAACGAGCGCATTACCTCGGTAGACACCCCGCTGGGTGGAGATTCCGAAAAAGCGTTGCTGGATATTCTGGCCGACGAAAAGGAAAACGGTCCGGAAGACACCACGCAAGACGATGATATGAAACAGAGCATCGTCAAATGGCTGTTCGAACTGAACGCCAAACAGCGTGAAGTGCTGGCACGTCGTTTCGGTCTGCTGGGGTATGAAGCTGCGACACTGGAAGATGTGGGCCGTGAAATTGGTCTCACTCGTGAACGTGTTCGTCAGATTCAGGTTGAAGGTCTGCGTCGTCTGCGTGAAATCCTGCAGACACAGGGACTGAATATCGAAGCGCTGTTCCGCGAGTAAGCACAGTTCTATCAAGAAAGGCCAGTCTCAGTGAGGCTGGCCTTTTTCTTGGTTTATTGCCATCCGGCAGAATTACCCCATCATCTTGCGTACCAGTTGCGTGAACTGTTCACGCTCTTCCTCGCTCAACCTGCCCAGAAACTCATCATCAACGCTATCGCCCAGTGGCGCTGCGCTTGCCAGTAGTGCCTCACCTTGCTCAGTCAAATAGACAAACCGACGACGCTTATCCGCCGGGAAGTGTTCACGCCTGACCAGCTCACGCTTTTCCATACGGCTCAGCAGCTCGGCAAGCGTGGCCTTGGTGCAGACCGCGGCTTCGGTGAGAGCAACCTGTTCAATGCCGGGATGCTCGGCAATAGCGCGCATCACTGCGTACTGCGGCTTGGTGAGCTCCGGTAATTCGTGCTGCCAGCGTGACGTATGCTGCTGGAAAAGCTGACGTAACAGGTGAAAGGCTTTATTTCGTAACGGCATAGGGACTCCGGGATCGCGGTCGGCTTCTATCATAGCGGGTAATGCGCCATTTTTTAACGATCGTTTCTTTAGCTATCTGTGCGAGTCACCCTTGCCTGAAATGTATCGAGAGCGTATTTTAGCTAAAATGTTCGTACACGAACAAATATTGAGGGGCTGAATGAGACTGATCGTAGGGATGACCGGTGCAACGGGAGCACCGCTTGGTGTGTCGCTGCTACAGGCGCTGCGGGAAATGCCGGAGGTGGAAACACATCTGGTGCTGTCGAAGTGGGCGAAAACCACCATTGAACTGGAAACGCCTTATAGCGTCCGCGAGGTGTCTGCGCTGGCGGATTATTGCCACAACCCGGCGGACCAGGCGGCGACGATCTCTTCCGGCTCATTTCACACCAACGGCATGATTATTATCCCCTGCAGCATGAAAACGCTGGCCGGGATCCGCGCAGGCTATGCCGAAGGGCTGGTGGGCCGTGCTGCCGACGTGGTGCTGAAGGAAGGTCGCAAACTGGTGCTGGTGCCGCGTGAAATGCCGCTGAGTACCCTCCATCTGGAGAATATGCTCGCACTTTCCCGCATGGGCGTCGCGATGGTGCCGCCGATGCCCGCGTTTTATAACCATCCCCAAACGATCGACGACATCACGCAGCACATTGTGGCGCGCGTCCTCGATCAGTTTGGTCTGGAACATCCGAACGCCCGTCGCTGGCAGGGTTTACGACCGGCGCAGAATTTTTCACAGGAGAATGAATAATGGCATTTGATGATTTGCGCGGTTTCTTGCAGGCGCTGGACGACCAGGGGCAATTGCTGAAAATCAGCGAAGAGGTGAACGCTGAGCCGGATCTGGCCGCGGCCGCTAATGCGACCGGGCGTATCGGCGACGGCGCACCGGCGCTGTGGTTTGACAATATTCGTGGCTTTACCGACGCCCGTGTGGCGATGAACACCATCGGCTCATGGCAAAACCACGCCATTTCGATGGGGCTGCCGATCAATACGCCGGTCAGAAAACAGATTGATGAGTTTATCCGACGCTGGGATAAATTTCCGATTGCCCCGGAGCGCCGTGCGAACCCGGCATGGGCTGAGAATACTGTCGACGGCGAAGACATTAATCTGTTCGACATTCTGCCGCTGTTTCGTTTGAACGACGGCGACGGGGGCTTCTATCTCGACAAAGCTTGCGTGGTGTCGCGCGATCCGCTGGATCCGGATAACTTCGGCAAGCAAAACGTCGGCATCTACCGCATGGAAGTGAAGGGCAAACGTAAGCTTGGCTTACAGCCGGTTCTGATGCACGACATCGCGCTGCATCTGCATAAAGCCGAAGAACGCGGTGAAGATCTGCCGATTGCCATCACCCTGGGTAACGATCCGATCATTACCCTAATGGGCGCTACGCCGCTGAAGTACGATCAGTCTGAATATGAGATGGCGGGTGCGCTGCGTGAAAGCCCATACCCGATCGCCACCGCGCCGCTCACCGGTTTTGACGTGCCGTGGGGTTCTGAGGTGATCCTCGAAGGTGTAATCGAAAGCCGCAAACGTGAAATCGAAGGCCCGTTTGGTGAGTTTACCGGTCACTATTCCGGGGGGCGCAATATGACGGTGGTGCGTATTGATAAAGTCTCTTATCGCACCAAACCGATTTTTGAATCGCTGTATTTGGGTATGCCGTGGACCGAAATCGACTACCTGATGGGACCTGCGACCTGTGTGCCGTTGTATCAGCAACTGAAAGCGGAATTCCCGGAGGTACAGGCGGTGAATGCCATGTACACCCACGGTCTGCTGGCGATTATCTCGACTAAAAAACGCTATGGCGGCTTTGCCCGCGCGGTCGGCCTGCGGGCGATGACCACGCCGCACGGTCTGGGCTACGTGAAGATGGTGATTATGGTGGATGAGGACGTTGACCCGTTCAACCTGCCGCAGGTGATGTGGGCGCTGTCGTCGAAGGTCAACCCGGCAGGCGATCTGGTGCAGTTACCGAACATGTCGGTGCTGGAGTTGGATCCGGGTTCCAGCCCGGCAGGGATCACCGATAAGCTGATCATTGATGCCACTACCCCGGTTGCACCGGATAACCGTGGTCACTACAGCCAGCCGGTATGCGATTTACCGGAAACCAAAGCCTGGGCTGAAAAGCTGACCGCCATGCTGGCTAACCGTAAATAAGGAGTAGCAGATGATTTGTCCACGTTGTGCTGATGAACATATTGAAGTGATGGCAACCTCGCCGGTGAAAGGCGTCTGGACGGTATACCAGTGCCAGCACTGCCTGTACACCTGGCGTGATACCGAGCCGCTACGCCGTACCAGTCGCGAACATTACCCGCAGGCGTTTCGCATGACGCAAAAAGATATCGATGACGCGCCAATGGTGCCGAGCATCCCGCCGCTGCTGGCGGAAGGTAAGCGCTAATCAAAATGCCGGGTGCTGCTTTGCCTTGCCCGGCTTGCATATAGCGGTATTTTGTAGGCCCGATGAGCGCAGCGACATCGGGCACAACGAGTGTTACACCAGGCTTTTCAACCGATAAATCCATTCCAGCGCCTGACGCGGCGTCAGGGAATCCGGGTCGAGATTTTCCAGCGCTTCTACAGCGGGAGATGTTTCTTCCGGTGCTGAAAGTAGCGACATTTGCGTCCCGTCTACCTGGGTCGCGGCGGCATTTGGCGTAATGCTTTCCAGTTCGCGCAGTTTTTGCCGCGCACGTTTGATGACGTCTTTCGGCACACCGGCCAGCGCAGCGACGGCAAGACCATAGCTTTTGCTTGCCGCACCATCCTGCACACTATGCATAAAGGCAATCGTATCGCCGTGCTCTAATGCGTCCAAATGCACATTGGCAACGCCTTCCATCTTCTCTGCTAACTGAGTCAGTTCAAAGTAGTGGGTTGCGAACAGCGTCAATGCCTTGATTTTATTGGCAAGATTTTCTGCGCACGCCCATGCCAGCGACAGACCGTCATAGGTGGAGGTGCCGCGCCCAATCTCATCCATCAACACCAGGCTGTTCTCGGTGGCGTTATGCAAAATATTGGCGGTTTCGGTCATCTCAACCATAAAGGTCGAACGACCGGACGCCAGGTCATCCGCTGCGCCCACGCGGGTAAAGATGCGATCGATCGGACCAATCTCAACCTTTTGTGCCGGAACATAGCTGCCGATGTAGGCCAGTAGGGCGATCAGTGCGGTCTGGCGCATATAGGTACTTTTACCGCCCATATTCGGCCCGGTGATGATCAACATCCGGCGCTGAGGTGAAAGATTCAGCGGGTTGGCAATAAACGGTTCGGTCAGCACCTTTTCAACCACCGGATGACGGCCTTCGGTAATACGAATGCCGGGTTTATCGGTGAAGGTCGGGCAGGTGTAATTCAGGGTATAAGCCCGTTCGGCCAGATTGACCAGCACGTCGAGCTCGGCCAGCGCGCTGGCGCTCTGCTGTAAATCCGCCAGGTGTGGTAACAGCATGTCGAAGAGTTCGTCGTACAGCTGTTTTTCCAGCGCCAACGCTTTACCCTTCGAGGTCAGGACTTTGTCTTCGTACTCTTTGAGTTCAGGAATGATGTAGCGTTCGGCATTTTTTAGCGTCTGGCGGCGCACGTAGTTAATGGGCGCCAGATGGCTTTGACCGCGGCTGATCTGAATGTAGTAACCGTGTACACCGTTAAATCCAACCTTAAGCGTGTCCAGCCCGGTGCGTTCACGCTCGCGGATCTCCAGTCGGTCA
>NZ_SZXN01000077.1:0-7486 GCF_005281195.1 Citrobacter sp. wls613 | reverse complement strand
CCATCGGCCAGCGCCCGCCACTCGTCCAGTTCATCGTTATAGCCTGGCGCAATGACGCCACCGTCGCGTACCAGTACCGGCGGGGCTTCAACGACGGCGCGTTCCAGCAGTTCACGCAGTTCGCTGAACTCGCCCATTTTCTCGCGCAGCATCTGTACCGGCGCGCTGTCGACGCCTTCCAGCTGTGCATGCAGTTCAGGTAATTGCTGAAAGGCGTGGCGCATACGGGCCAGATCGCGTGGACGCGCGGTACGCAGTGCCAGGCGAGCCAGAATACGCTCCAGATCGCCGACCTGACGCAGAACCGGCTGTAATTCGCTGGTGACATCCTGCAGGGCGCCGATCGTCTGCTGACGTTCGGTGAGGATTTTGGTGTCGCGAACCGGCATATGCAGCCAGCGCTTAAGCATACGGCTGCCCATCGGGGTGACAGTGCAGTCGAGCACCGAGGCCAGCGTATTTTCGATACCGCCGGCCAGATTCTGGGTAATCTCCAGATTCCGGCGCGTGGCGGCATCCATAATGATGCTGTCCTGCTGGCGCTCCATGGTGATGGAACGAATATGCGGCAGCGAGGTGCGCTGGGTATCTTTCGCATATTGCAGCAGACAGCCTGCGGCACATAAGCCGCGCGGTGCGTTTTCGACACCAAAGCCAATCAGGTCCCGCGTGCCAAACTGTAGGTTAAGCTGCTGGCGGGCGGTATCAATTTCAAATTCCCACAGCGGACGGCGACGCAGTCCGCGACGGCCTTCGATCAGCGAGGTCTCGGCGAAATCTTCGGCATACAGCAGTTCTGCCGGGTTAGTGCGCTGTAATTCTGCCGCCATGGTCTCGCGGTCGGCTGGTTCACTGACGCGAAAGCGTCCGGAGCTGATGTCTAGCGTGGCATAGCCGTAGCCTTTGCTGTCCTGCCAGATGGCGGCCAGCAGGTTGTCCTGACGCTCCTGCAACAACGCTTCATCGCTGATGGTACCGGGCGTGACGATGCGGACAACTTTGCGCTCAACCGGACCTTTGCTGGTGGTCGGGTCGCCAATTTGTTCGCAAATGGCAACCGACTCCCCCTGATTCACCAGTTTTGCGAGGTAGTTTTCTACCGCGTGGTGGGGAATGCCCGCCATCGGGATCGGTTCGCCCGCGGATGCGCCGCGCTTGGTCAGCGAGATATCCAACAGCTGCGACGCACGTTTGGCATCGTCATAAAACAGTTCGTAAAAGTCGCCCATGCGGTAAAACAGCAGGATCTCCGGGTGCTGAGCCTTCAGCTTAAGATACTGCTGCATCATGGGGGTGTGGTTGGTGAAGTCCGTATCAAGTGACTCTTTCATATTGATTATGCTCGTTTTTTAATATTTTTAGGTACTCGGGCAGTCTCATGTGAACCCCCTGTAGACTCACACAAACCCATAAATTTCACTATCGAAAGCAGCCTGAAGGGCTGCAACGGCAAGCCTCAGTTCAGCCACAATAGAGTATCTTATCACCGACTACCCCAGACATTCACCCGTCACTTTGGCGCAAAAATACGGTGTCACTATTCACTCTCGGGCAAGTCATAATTCTGGCAGTACAGGTAGGGGATGCCTTCTTTAGTGATCAGGTAGGTTTCTTTATTCAGCGAGAAAAGATCGACATTAGAGACGCTGGTATTGGTCAGGAAGAAATCGGGCAGGAGTTGCTGGATGATACTGACAGGGGCGGTTTCACGATTTGATATATGGATGTTCTGCGATACCCATACCGGGCTTGAGCCATAGCTGGAGTGGGTAAACAACACCATGCGTTGCACGGTTTGCTCGCTGTTGTTTGCATCTTTGATGATGCCATCAATATTCACAATACCTTTACTGTCCCCACTTTTGATATCGATGATCCCGCGAAACGAGGCCGTATCGCGTACGATCTCGATCGTAGCGCGACAGGCTAGATTATGTAGATGGCTATGATTTTTACCCTGCTGCCAAAAACTCACAATACTGATAACCACAAGACAAAGCAGCAGGATAATACCTGTTTGTGTTCTGATTTTGGGCGCGCGGGAAGGTAAGTTCATTAGCTATCGTACCGTGGGTAATAGACCGACTGACAGGTATTCTTCTTCTGCTCTCCGTTTATAGGGGAGCGACACTGGATTACTGACAGTTTTTTGGACTCAGGATACGTCGTTATATAGATAAATTTATTGTCCTGGCACAACCCTGGGTTCTTATCGATAAAAGCAGTGTGTCGGGAGAAATCGCTGGCATCGTTATTAAAATAATACTTACAGTTTGAGTGGGTATTTTGGGTGGCAATATAACCGGAAAAATAATTATCACGGGTGTTCCACGGATACAGTATCAGACCGCAGATGATAATAGTCAGTAAGACCAGTACAGATTCCGTTCTGGTGATCGGTGTTTTATGTGCGGTATTATCTGAAAACTCAGTGAGGTCGGTATTGGGCGGCCAATCTTCTTCTATTGCCGCAGGGCAATTCTCCGGCGTGTCAATTTCCTCAATGCTAAATGTGTCCTGGATGATCAGCCCTTTACGGGTAATGGTTGTGATAAAGGATGCTTCCAGTTCTAACTGAAGTAAACTTTTACGCAGCGAGAGAATACTCTGATAAAAGGCATTGAAGCTTGCCTGACGATGGTTTTCACCCCAGCCAAATTCCAGTAGTTCGTTTTGCGAAACCACTTTTCCGTGATTTTGGATGAGTAATAAAAGACATAATGATGCTGAGTGCTTGAGCTTTATCTGTAGCTCGGGTTGATCCACTCTCGCCAGGCATTGAGTCGCTGGTGTAAAGATGATTTTTCTTTCAATCAGATAACTGATGTTACCAGTCTCAGACATGATGTCTCTACTCTTGATGATGCTTTCATTGGTGGGGCGGCATTAAAAACATCCCGGCCATCAGGACCACCAATGTCTGTCAGATTCTGCAGCCAGAACCGCGAAATGTTGCAATTTAGTATCATAGCACAACAACAGTAATGGTTTGTTAATGAAAATAAAACATATAGGAATCAAATAATTGTATCTTTCTGGCTATTGCGAAAAGAAGAGAAAGAAGAAATAATGATGACAAAGGCGATAAGCATTAATTCTCTTTGGACTGCGCAATATACTGTTCGGCATCACCACGCGAGAACACGGTTCACACCGAAAACGCGCCAAAGCACCTGGGAATGCGGGTGGTGAAACCATGATGGTTGCGATGTTTGTCGTACCTGTAGTGCGTAGCATCCGGATTAACATAAAAATATAAACGGAAATAAATGTCAGCATGTTATTAAGCTGGCATTTATTTTTGTTTCTGTTTTTTTGTCAGGCATAAATTTGTAGCAGAGATATCCATGTTCCAGAATGAAATAGAGAAATCGGTAGTACTTATTGGTGATGAAATTAAGAAATCAGATAACGCCTGGCTCTCCTTACGGAAAAAACGCCAGCGTATTGACCTGAAGGTCGATGGACATATCTTATTTCTGGAGAAAGGGACGGTCTCTGTTTATCGTGTGGAAAATGACCTGGTCACGGTCAGTATTTCAGCACCCGCTATTCTCGGGCTACCGCAAATGCGCACCGAAGTGGCAGGACATTATTTACGCTGTGACACCGATTGTGAAATGTGGGCAATGAGCGTGCAGAATGCCGATCTCCTGTTCACCGCTAAAAATTTATGGAAGCAGGCGTTTGATATCTTAACGCACCACCTGCAACGCTATTTTCAGCGCGAGACCCTGCAATCGCACCGTACTATTCGCGAGCTGATTATTGAGCATGTGAAGTATATTTGGGCGATGGCACCTGAGGTGCGCGAAAAAACGTCGGTGTATACCTTTATTCTGGCGCGTAACCATATCTCGCGCAGTGCCATCCACAAGGTATTACAGGAACTGGTTAGCGATGGAAAAATTAGCCTGAATCGCGGAAAGCTCACTTCTTATATCCCATCATAACCGCGTACGCCCCCAGGGCTATGACTGGGGGCGCAGAGCCATTAACGTTCTCTCAGTGCTTCCGCACGTGCGCGGATAATCGGTTTGAGTAGATAGCTAAGAATCGTCTTTTTACCGGTGAGAATATCGACGCTGGCCACCATACCGGGAATAATCAACATCGGGTGCTCTTTCGTCCCCAGATAGTTTTTATCCGTTTGCAAACGGACAATATAGAAACTCCGCCCCTGTTTATCCGTAACCGTATCCGGGCTTATCTGTACCACTTCACCTTGCAGGCCACCATAGATGGTGTAGTCATAGGCGGTAAATTTCACCATCGCGTGCTGGCCCGGATGAAGGAAGGCAATATCGCGCGGTTGTATTTTGGCTTCAACCAACAGCTTGTCATCAAGCGGGACGATCTCCACCAGATCGCTACCGGGTTGAATCACCCCACCGATGGTATTCACCATGACCTGCTGGACGATACCGCGGACCGGCGAGGTGACCATAGTACGATTCACGCGGTCTTCCAGTGCTTTGACGCTGGCCTGCGCCTTACTCAGATTGGTACGGGCTTCGTTTAACTGGGCCAGCGCATCGCTTTGAAAGCGACCGCGACTTTCGCCAATTTTGTTCTCAATCTCTTTTATTTCTGAAGCGACTTTAGGCAACGTCAGGCTGATAGAATTTAACTGCCCGGCGGTTTCTACTTCAGTACGGCGCAGACGCAGCAGCTCGACTTTCGAGATCGCCCCGGAGGCAAGCAGCGGCTCGGACATTTTGATTTCCTGGCGAATTAACCCGAGACTGCGCTTAAACTGATCTTCTTTTGATTCAACATCGCGCAGTTCCTGTTTCTTCTGTACCAACTGCTCTTCAAGTCCGGAGATTTCGTTGTGAAATTGCGCGCGACGGCTGTTGTACAGTTCTGTTTCTCCGCGGGCGACGTCCGGTGCTTTGCTGGCTATCTCTTCTGAGATAACAAAGTCCCGGTTTTCAACCTCTGCCGTCAGGCGTTCCACCTTCGCCCGCAGGCCGAGTTTATCGGCTTCTGTTTCACCGACGTTAGAGGCAAAACGGGTATCGTCGAGATGCAATAGTGGCGTACCGGCGTTAACGATTTGTCCTTCATGCACGTACAGCTCGGTAACAATCCCGCCTTCCAGGTTCTGTATCTTTTGCAGTTTTGACGAGGGGATCGCTTTACCTTCGCCGCGTGTCACTTCGTCGATGCTGGCAAAGCCCGCCCACACAAAGGCCAGCAGCACCAACGCCAGAATCACCCACAGCGTCAGGCGAATCACCCTCGGGGCGTCATCAATAATGGCGTGGCTGACGTCATTGATACTGTCAGTTTGATTTTCATCGCGGGCACGAAAGTAGGGCTGTACAGAGCGGCGGGCGCGAGCCAGGAAATCAGCGAGACGCATTTATCTGCCCCTTTTTTAACGCATCCATCACGACCGCTTTCGGGCCGTCGGCAATGATGCGTCCTTTATCAACAATAATCAGGCGGTCAACCAGCGACAACATTGAGGCGCGATGAGTAACCAGTAATAGCGTTTTACCTGCAATGCAGGGGGCCAGCGCGTGTTTGATCTGCTCTTCGCTGGTGTTGTCCATCGAACTGGTGGGTTCATCCAGCAGCAGCAAAGGGGGATCGAGTAATAACGCACGTGCGAGCGCAACGGCCTGGCGTTGCCCGCCAGAAAGCCGCGAGCCACGCTCGCCGACCTGCAGGTTATAGCCGTCAGGGTGCAGGCGGGCGAAGTCGTTCACTCCCGCCAGTTCTGCCGCGCGCAGCATAGTTTCGTCATCGACATAGCGCGCGCCGCAAAGCAAGTTGTCGCGCAGTGTTCCGCTGAATAACTGGATGTCCTGCGGGACGTAGCCGATGCTGTGGCGCAGATCGTTGACGTCCAGCTGGCGCGCATCGACACCGTCGATCAGGATGTTACCGGCGCTGGGCGGGTACAAATTAACGATCAATTTACTCAGTGAGCTTTTACCTGAGCCGCTACGACCGATAATGCCTACACGCTCACCGGGCGAAATGGTCAGGTTGATCTTGTTGAGCGACAGGCTTTCTTGTTCCGGGTAGCTGAAGTCCACATCGCGAAATTCTATGCTGCCCTGCAGTTGTTCACGTTTGAGCGGCGTTTCATCCGCCCGGCGTTCCTGCGCCAGCGACATCATTTTCTCAGTACTTTTGATGGTCAGCTTCGCCTGTTGATAGCGGGCAATCAGGCCAGTTAACTGGCCCAGCGGCATTAAGGCGCGACCGTTGAGCATGTAGCAGGCGATCAGGCCGCCCATACTCAGCTTGCCGCCGATTATCATGTATACGCCGACGATGATCATTACCACGCCAGAGATCTGCTGGAACCAGCCGGTCAGGTTGCTTGCCAGGCTGGACAAGGTTTTCACGCGCAGTTCCAGACGGCTCAGGCTACCCAGCGTTTGCTCCCACAGATACTGGCGCTCGCTCTGGGCATTATTCACTTTGATGGCATCCAGGCTGCTTAATGTTTCAATCAGCAGCGCCTGGCGTTCGCTGGCCAGGCTCATGGTTTTTTCCACCGCGGCGTTAACCGGTTTTTGCAATGCCCAGCTGCACAGCAGCGCAACCGGCAGCGTGAGGACCGGGATCCACGCCAGCGCCCCGCCGATAATGCCGATGACAACCAGCAGCAGCAGGGTAAAGGGCAGGTCAATAATGGTTGTCAGGGTGAGCGAGGAGAGAAAATCGCGCAGCGACTGAAACTCGTGGATGTTTTGCGCGAAGCTGCCCACGCGCGCAGGGCGCTCCTTCATCTCCATACCGATAATGCGTTCAAACAGGGTCGAGGAGATAATGAGATCGCTTTTTTTGCCAGCAATATCCAGGCAGATGCTGCGCAGCATTTTTAAGATCAGATCAAAGACAAAAGCCAGGCAGATACCGACCGCCAGCACCCACAGGGTTACCGTCGCCTGATTCGGCACCACGCGGTCGTAGACGTTCATGGTAAACAGCGGCGTGCCGAGCGCAATCAGGTTGATCAGCAGACTGGCCAGCACGGCATCCATATACAGAAAGCGCGATAGCTTGAGCGTATCTTTAAACCAGGATTTAGTACGCGGTAAAAATGCTTCTGCCTGCAAATCGAATTCGTGGCGCGGGTGAGCAAAAATTACCTTGCCGGCATAGTTCTGCGCAAGCGTGGTGGCATCGACGGTGATTTCGCCTCCTTCGCTTTCGCTGGGCATAAAGCGGGCGCTACCGTCATCATTCCAGCCCAGTAACACCCCGGTTCCCCCGGAGCGCAGTAACAGAACGGCGGGCAGGGACATGGCGGGGATTTTATCGAGCGCGCGCGTCACCACCCGGGCTTTTAAACCGGCGCGTGCAGCGGCACGGGGGAATATATTCAGTGTGAGCCGATCGTTTTCTAATGGCAGGCCGCTGCTTAATGTTGCTCGACTGGCGGGTTTACCGTGCAAAGAACACAGAATGAGTAAGCTATCTAATAAAGGGTAATGACTCCAACTTATTGATAGTGTTTTAT
>NZ_SZXN01000076.1:0-1088 GCF_005281195.1 Citrobacter sp. wls613 | reverse complement strand
ACCGTACTGGCTAAAACCTACGGCGGTTCTGCTCGTGCATTCGATCAGATCGATAACGCACCGGAAGAAAAAGCACGTGGTATCACCATCAACACTTCTCACGTTGAATATGACACCCCGTCTCGCCACTACGCACACGTAGACTGCCCGGGCCACGCCGACTATGTTAAAAACATGATCACCGGTGCTGCGCAGATGGACGGCGCGATCCTGGTTGTTGCTGCGACTGACGGCCCGATGCCGCAGACTCGTGAGCACATCCTGCTGGGTCGTCAGGTTGGCGTTCCGTACATCATCGTGTTCCTGAACAAATGCGACATGGTTGATGACGAAGAGCTGCTGGAACTGGTAGAAATGGAAGTTCGTGAACTTCTGTCTCAGTACGATTTCCCGGGCGACGATACTCCGATCGTTCGTGGTTCTGCTCTGAAAGCGCTGGAAGGCGAAGCTGAGTGGGAAGCTAAAATCGTTGAACTGGCTGGCTACCTGGATTCTTACATCCCGGAACCAGAGCGTGCGATTGACAAGCCGTTCCTGCTGCCTATCGAAGACGTATTCTCCATCTCCGGCCGTGGTACTGTTGTTACCGGTCGTGTAGAGCGCGGTATCGTTAAAGTTGGCGAAGAAGTTGAAATCGTTGGTATCAAAGAGACTGCTAAGTCTACCTGTACTGGCGTTGAAATGTTCCGCAAACTGCTGGACGAAGGCCGTGCTGGTGAGAACGTTGGTGTTCTGCTGCGTGGTATCAAACGTGAAGAAATCGAACGTGGTCAGGTACTGGCTAAGCCGGGCTCTATCAAGCCGCACACCAAGTTCGAATCTGAAGTTTACATCCTGTCCAAAGACGAAGGCGGCCGTCATACTCCGTTCTTCAAAGGCTACCGTCCGCAGTTCTACTTCCGTACTACTGACGTGACTGGTACCATCGAACTGCCGGAAGGCGTAGAGATGGTAATGCCGGGCGACAACATCAAAATGGTTGTTACCCTGATCCACCCGATCGCGATGGACGACGGTCTGCGTTTCGCAATCCGTGAAGGCGGCCGTACTGTTGGTGCGGGCGTTGTTGCTAAAGTTCTGAGCTAATT
>NZ_SZXN01000075.1:27981-32447 GCF_005281195.1 Citrobacter sp. wls613 | reverse complement strand
TCTCATATCAGGGACTTGTTCGCACCTTCCCTAGGTTAAATCCTAATTTCCTTCGTCGAGTATAGGCATCCATTATTCCTCTGGCTTCATGTTTCAACAACATGTTTGCCCATTCACCTCTTTTTAAATAGGGTGATAGTATATAGCTCAGTAACAAGATAGTTCTTTCATTTACCGTAGGGTAGACGTTTACGGTGTTCATTTGTTTAGTTTTGATGATGAAATAGGAAGCTATTATAAAACCAAGACAACGGGCGGTACCGATTTCCAGATCTCTATTTCGTTTGTGCGTAGTGTCATTACAGCTTAAAGGCATAAGTGAGTTTTCGAAAGCTAAAAAATCAGCAATAAATGCCATAGTTCTGATGTAGGACGGTTGATGTCCATTGTGCTGAAAAAACGCATGATGACTGCATATTAGATGAACCAGTTCATGAAAAAAAACAAAGTTCATAAAAGATTTTGCTGTGTTCAGTGAGACGTCTACTGATTGAGTATCAACTCTATTGGCAATCATACATAGAGCCGTATCTGCTAATGCCGTGTGCTTAAAGATCGTGGATAAATCGAGGCTGATATTTAAGTTGTAGGTTCCTGCAACAATAATTACCCAAGAGTAGAATCTCCGGTTAATTGCAATAAATGCAGTATCATCTTTGATATTTATCTGGACTAATGGTTCATTCTCATAAACAAACCCCCAAACAGATGTTCGCACAGGGATTAAGGCGTTTTGTCCTAGCCAGGCGTTGAGTGTTAAATCAAGCTCAGTAAAAGAATACCAGGTAATATCGGTGTCAATATCTGCCGGGGAACACCAGGATTGATAAGGCCAGGAGTCAGGCATGTTATCCGGGAATATAACATTGTTTAATGATTCTCGTATTTGATTCATTTTACTCTACACCATCAATCAATTGCTTCGTTTACTACCAGCAAGGCAACATGCGTTGCAATTCTGGTATCCTGTTTCTCTCCTTAAATGATGAAAAAATGCCTGATCGAAATTGTTATCACCCGAAAGTATGAAAAAGCATATTGCTGATCTGTTTTCTGCACAACGAACGATGGTGTCCAGGCGGTTCGTTCATGGGATATTCCTGCTATATATATGCGTAAAAACAAGTGTAGGATAGTTTGTCATGGAAATAAAATTCATAAAAAATCAAACATTGGCAACATATTGAAAAATAATATTTGTTTGCATTATAAATCTTATAATATATAGGAATATGTCGTTTTCTCGTGCGGATAAGGCGCTTAACGGCTCTGGTTACCCAGCGGCGCGGTCTCGCATTCTGCGGCCCTGTGAGAGAACCGCAGTCTGACTCGGATCATGTTGAACGATGGAAGAGATAAGGCACTGGCCTATTACGCTATGCCGAACGCTCTTTGCAAGCATTGCAAGGATTAGATCTGCGCGTAAGATGATTGCGCTCGCGGCGTGCCAGATACCTGTTTATTGGACAACATGCTATCCGGCATTCGTCGCGATGGGTTCGTCCTTTCAATGGCCTGGTTGCCTACTTACCCAGCAGAACGGCTTTTTTCGTTGCTGCCATCACCTAATTTGTATGCCAGCGCTACCACTAACGATTGCACCAGACACAGGGTTGCTGACTGCGACCGAAAGGCGTCGACCTGTGCCTCTTTCACCACAAAGCAGAGATCGCTGAACGTTGCCAGCGGGCTGATCTGGCTGTCGGTAATCACAATCTGGCGAGCACCGGCATTCGCTGCCGTTTCACTGACCATGACGGTCTCTTCTGCGTAAGGCGAGAAGCTAATCGACACCACGATATCGTTCGCTTTAATGCGGTTTATCTGTTCGCGCAGCATTCCCCCCATCCCGTCGAGCAGAATAGGGCGGCACTCAAGATGGCTCAGGGCATAAGTAAGATAGGCGGCTACGCTAAATGAGCGGCGCAAACCGGCGATGTAAATCGTGTCGGCATCTGCCAACAGTTGTACTGCACGTACCAGCATTTCGGGTTCAGCGCGGGCCGCCAGCTGCTGTAAGGCCTGCGCATTCGAACGGGCAAATTCCTGCAGGATGTCCAGCGGGGTTTCCGGCACCGCTTCACTTTCCATTTCACGAAACAGTCGTGCGCGGTCGCTGTAGCTGGCGGTCTCTTCCACCAGGTTCATACGAAACAGCTGTTTCATTTCGTTGAAACCGGAGAAGTCAAAGGCATTAGCAAAGCGGATCAGCGTCGATGGCGGTACTCCGGCACGCTCGGCAATGACGGCAACCGTATCGAAGGCCACGCTATTGGTATTATCCAGCACATAGCGGGACACCTGCTGCAGCCTCTTGCTCAGGCTATCGTAGCGATCGCGGATTTGCTGCTGCAGCTCGTTCAGGCTGGTTGCTGTCGTCATTTTACCTCCTGTTACATCGTTTTATGATTCTAAACGCAAAGCCGCGTCTTTTAAATGTTGATGATTCAATTGCTGTTAAAAATGAAACAAAAGCTTCAATCCTCTCTTCGCGTGAAATACACGGATAGCCAGATTATTCTGGCAATGCTGCTCGTTAACATAAAAATCCATCCTTGATCACATTAATCAATATTTGTTTTATTTCAACTTAAAATGGAATATTTGTTTCATATATAGTACACAGACACAGGTGTTCAGGTAACAGTCACGTATCAACAGCGAGAGGTTAAGGATGGAGACGGTAGCGAATTTTATTCACGGCGAATGTGTCACCGGTTCAGGCCAGCGTGTGCAGGCAATCTTCAACCCCGCCACCGGTGAACAAATCCGCCAGGTGGTGATGAGTACGGCACAGGAAACCGAGCAGGCCGTTGCGGCGGCGCATGACGCCTTTCCGGCATGGGCGCGGCATTCTCCGCTTAAGCGTGCGCGAGTGATGTTTCGCTTCAAGGCTTTGCTGGAAGAGAACATGGAACGGCTTGCCCGATTAATAAGCGAAGAGCATGGCAAAGTGTTCTCGGATGCCGTTGGCGAAATCACCCGAGGTCTGGAAGTGGTGGAATTTGCCTGCGGCATTCCTCACCTGCAAAAGGGTGAGCACTCCGCTAACGTGGGAACGGGCGTTGACAGCCACTCGCTGATGCAACCGCTCGGCGTGTGCGTAGGGATCACGCCGTTTAACTTCCCGGCGATGGTGCCGATGTGGATGTTCCCCATCGCGCTGGCGACCGGCAACACCTTTGTGCTGAAGCCGTCGGAAAAAGATCCTTCTCTGGTGCTCGAACTGGCAAAACTGCTGCAACAGGCGGGGCTGCCGGACGGTGTGTTCAACGTGGTTCAGGGCGATAAAGTGTCGGTAGATGTGCTGCTGACCGACCCGCGGGTTCAGGCCGTGAGCTTTGTCGGTTCAACGCCGATTGCAGAATATATTTATCAAACCGCATCGGCTCACGGTAAACGCTGTCAGGCGCTGGGCGGGGCGAAAAACCACTGCATTTTAATGCCGGATGCCGATATGGAGATGGCGACCAGCGCGATTATGGGCGCAGCTTATGGTGCAGCAGGCGAACGCTGCATGGCGCTTTCCGTGGTGCTGGCCGTTGGCGATAAAACGGCAGATGAACTCTGTACCCGACTGGAACAACAGATTGCGGCGCTGCGCGTCGGGCCGGGCCTCGACCAGACGCCGGAAAATGAAATGGGGCCGCTGATCTCTTCGGCGCACCGCAGCAAAGTACTCGGCTATATTGATAGCGGTGAATCTCAGGGTGCCCGTTTGCGCGTTGACGGTCGTGGCTTTAGCGTCAAAGGTCATGAGCAGGGCTACTTTGTCGGGCCGACGTTGTTCGACAAGGTCACGCCAGAGATGACCATCTATAAAGAAGAGATTTTTGGACCGGTACTTTCTGTGGTGCGGGTAGCAGATTACGCCAGCGCGGTGGATCTGATTAACCGTCATGAATATGGTAATGGCACGGCTATCTTCACCCGTGACGGCGGCTGCGCGCGTCGTTTCTGCGAAGAGGTTCAGGCCGGGATGGTTGGGGTGAATGTCCCGATCCCGGTGCCGATGGCGTTCCACAGCTTTGGCGGCTGGAAACGTTCTATCTTTGGCGCGCTTAACGTTCACGGTAACGACGGCGTGCGTTTCTACACCCGAATGAAAACCGTCACCGCACGCTGGCCGGAAATGCAGCAGGACACGGGCGCGGCGTTCTCCATGCCGACGCTGGGCTGACAGGAGGTGTTATGCAAACCGAACGTATGACCATGGCCCAGGCGCTGGTCAAATTCCTCAATCAACAATATGTCAGCGTTGATGGACATGAAACGCCCTTCGTGGAGGGCGTGGCGACCATCTTTGGTCACGGTAATGTGCTTGGAATCGGCCAGGCGCTGGAGCAGGATGCCGGGCATCTGAAGGTGATGCAGGGATGTAATGAGCAGGGCATTGCGCATATGGCGACAGGGTTCGCCAAACAGCATCGCCGACAGCGAATTTGGGCCGTGACATCGTCGGTAGG
>NZ_SZXN01000075.1:23886-27923 GCF_005281195.1 Citrobacter sp. wls613 | reverse complement strand
CGGCGGCAACCGCCACGGCGAACCGCATTCCGCTGCTGCTGTTGCCGGGGGATGTTTATGCCAGCCGCCAGCCGGACCCGGTATTGCAGCAGATTGAGCAGTATCATGATCTTAGCATCAGCACCAACGACTGCTTCCGTCCGGTCTCTCGTTACTGGGATCGTATTAACCGTCCAGAGCAGTTAATGAGCGCAATGTTAAGTGCGATGCGAACACTTACTGACCCCGCAGATACTGGCGCGGTGACGATTTGCCTGCCGCAGGATGTGCAAGGTGAGGTCTGGGAGTATCCGCTTAGCTTCTTCGCGCGCCGTGTTCACTACATTGAACGCCGACCGCCTGACCCTCAGCGTCTGGAGAGGGCCCGGGCGCTGATTGCGCGTAAACAGCGCCCGCTGGTGGTGTGCGGTGGTGGCGTGCGTTACGCCGGCGCACATGAGGCGTTTCGTACGTTTGTCGAGACGCTGCATCTGCCGTTTGCTGAAACCCAGGCCGGAAAGGGCGCGCTGGTAAGTGACCACCCACTTAACCTGGGCGGTATCGGTGTGACGGGAGGCATGGCGGCGAATCAACTGGCAACCCAGGCCGATCTGGTTATTGGCATTGGCACACGTCTCACCGACTTTACCACCGGTTCGAAAGCCTTGTTCTCGCACCCGGACGTGGAATTTCTGCTGCTGAACGTGGCGGAATTTGACGCTTTAAAGCTGGATGCTACCGCGTTGATTGCCGATGCTCAAACCGGGTTGACCGCGTTAACGCAGGCCATGACGGCGTATCGTAGCCGTTGGGGAGATGAGATTGCTGTCGCGCAATCGGCCTGGCGCGAAGAGTGCCAGCGTTTATGGACGCGCGACTGGCATCCTGATGATGCGCCCGAAGTGGCAGGGCATCTTGATGCGCAACTGGCGGAATATGGCGACACGCTCAACACCCGCCTGACCCAGACGCGGGTACTGGGGCTTATCAACCAGCATATTGAAGATAACGCCATTGTGGTGGGCGCGGCCGGTTCGTTACCGGGGGATTTACAGCGACTCTGGCAAGTTAAAACGCCGGACAGCTATCACCTGGAATACGGCTATTCCTGTATGGGGTACGAGATTGCCGCCGCCGTCGGGGCCAGGCTGGCAAAACCACAGCAGCCGGTGTACGCCATGGTGGGCGATGGTTCGTACATGATGCTGCACTCTGAGCTGCAAACTGCCGTGCAGGAGGGCATAAAAGTCACCATTCTGCTGTTTGATAATGCCAGCTTTGGCTGCATTAACAATCTGCAGATGGGCCATGGGATGGGCAGTTTTGCTACCGAAAATCGCCATCGCAACCCGCAAACCGGGCGACTGGACGGGCCGCTGGTGAAGGTCGATTTTGCCCAAAATGCCGAAAGCTACGGCTGTCGGGCGTGGAAGGTTCATGATGAGCAAAGCCTGCTGGCGGCGCTGGCGGCATCACGTGCGCATCCCGGCCCGACGCTGCTGGACATCAAAGTACTGCCGAAAACTATGACCCATGATTACGCCTCATGGTGGCGAACCGGCGATGCGCAGATGGCTGAATCACCTGCGGTACGCCAGGCCGCAGAACAGACGCTAACGCAGCTGAAAAACGCCCGTCAGTACTGAGGTAGAGTCATGCCGGATGGCGCTGAGCTTACCCGGCCTACGGACTATGGTTAACGGCCGGATAAGGCATTAGCACCGCCATCCGGCAATCCTCCATAACGAAATTTTCATTTCATTTCTCCTGGTTTTTCACACGTTGCCCTCTTCCCAACCGGAAGAGGGCGAATTTCCCTATCTGGCATCCGTCGATGTTGTGATATTGATAACAGATTTTGTCTCACTTATCTCAAAAGTGTTAACCTGCACCCAAAAATATAATTTTCACTATTTATAAAAATGAAATAAATGTTTTATTTATAGTGTCGTTAGTTCATCGCATTCACCAACACCGGGAGCCGTTATGTTTAACATTGCTTTACTGGGCGCTGGCCGAATTGGCCAGGTACATGCAGCTAACATTGCCAGTCACAGTGCCACCACACTCTGGTCCGTTGTCGACCCGAATCAGGAATTTGCCACCCGTCTTGCCTCGCAATATCAGGCCCGTCTGCAGAGCCTGGATGAGGCGATGACTGACCCGAATGTTCATGCCGTGCTGATCGCCTCCGCCACGGATACCCACGCGGATCTGATTGAACTGGCTGCCCGTCACGGCAAGGCCATCTTCTGCGAGAAACCGGTACATCTGGACCTGGCCCGCGTTCGCGATTGCCTGAAAGTGGTCAAAGAGTACGACGTACCGCTGTTTATCGGTTTTAACCGCCGCTTCGATCCGCAGTTTCGCCGCGTGAAAACGGATGTGCTGGCCGGGCGTATCGGTAAGCCGGAATCCCTGCTGATCATTTCCCGCGACCCGTCACCGCCGCCGGCTGAATATGTCCGTGTGTCCGGTGGGATGTTCCGCGATATGACGATCCATGATTTTGATATGGCGCGTTTTATCATGGGAGAAGAGCCGGTCTCGGTATACGCCCAGGGCAGCAACCTGGTCGACCCGGCGATTGGTGAAGCCGGGGACATCGATACCGCGTTTATCGTCCTGAAATATGCCTCTGGCGCGATGGCGACCATCGTCAACAGCCGCCGCTCTGCTTACGGTTATGACCAGCGCCTGGAGCTGCACGGCTCTGAAGGGCTGCTGTGTGCGGGCAACATTCTGGAAAATCAGGTGCAGCACTATGGCAAGAACGGCTGCACCAGTGCCCTGCCGGAACATTTCTTCCTGCAACGCTACAAATCAGCTTATGCCGCGGAATGGGAACATTTTGTGGCCGTGCTGCGTGGCGAAGCGGTCCCGGATTGCAGCGGTGATGACGGTGAGCGTGCGCTGTACCTCGCGGATAAAGCGCTGGAATCCCTGCACAGCCAGCGTGAAGTTCTCCTCTGATTGTTATACCCAACCCCCCTACACAGAGAGACATAATAATGAAAAAACTGATCTTAGCTGTCCTCATCGCCATGACCTCCGGGACAGCAATGGCTGAAAACGAACAGATCGTGTTCAGTACGCCAAACCTGGCGATGCCGTTTGAAGTCCACATGCAGCGTACGGCGGTGAAAGCCGCAAAAGAGATGGGTGTAAATCTACAGGTTCTTGACGGGCAGGGTAGCTCGCCGAAGCAGGTCGCTGACCTGGAAAACGCCATCACCCGTGGGGCGCAGGGATTTATCGTCTCCCCCAATGATGTTAACGCCGTCTCCAGCGCGGTAGATGAAATCCAGGATGCAAAACTGCCGGTTGTCACGCTTGATCGCTCCGTTGACAGCCAGAAGAAAGTGCCGCACTTCGGTGCCAACAACTACAAAGGTGGCCAGGTGATTGGCGACTTTGTGAAAACCAAATTCCCTGAAGGGGCGGACATTATTCTGCTCACCGGCCAGCCGGGATCGTCTTCCAACATTGAACGGACCAAGGGTATTCGCGACAGCCTGAAAGCGGGTGGCGAAAAGTACAAGATCGTCGCCGATCAGACGGGTAACTGGATGCGTTCTGAAGGGATGCGCATTGTTGAGAGCGTACTGCCTTCGTTGCCGAAACGTCCGCAGGTGATCCTCTCTGCTAACGACGATATGGCGCTGGGGGCCATTGAAGCGCTGCAAGCACAGGGGATGAAACCCGGTGAAGTGCTGGTAACGGGCTTCGATGCGGTGCCGGAAGCGCTGGCGCGTGTGCGTGATGGCTGGATGGCGGTGACGGCGGATCAGCGTCCTGGCTTTGCGGTCACCACGGCGATGAGCCAGCTGGTCGCCAACGTGCGTGAGAAGAAGCCGATCACCGGCGCGGACTATCCGCCAACGCTTATCACCAAAGAGACCCTGCAGCAGGCTGAGCGTATTAACGAGGCCGGTAACTAATTTATACACGTCATCCTTCAAGCTGCCTCTGTGTTGGCTGCATCTGCTCACCCCAGTCACTTACTTGAGTAAGCTCCTGGGGATTCTCAGACTTGCCGCCTTGATGCAGCTTGAATG
>NZ_SZXN01000075.1:0-23830 GCF_005281195.1 Citrobacter sp. wls613 | reverse complement strand
CGCCGTTACGGCGGCTCACTCTAAAGGAGGAGCAGGCTGATGTCGCAACCCTTACTGAATGTGACCGACCTGGCAAAAAGTTTTTCCGGTGTCTGGGCGCTGAGCAGCGCGCAATTGACCGTTGGGGCAGGTGAGATTCACGCGCTGCTGGGTGAAAACGGCGCAGGAAAATCGACCTTGCTGAAGGCGCTCGCGGGCGCGCAGCCGCAAACTCGCGGTGATATCTGGTTCAACGGTGAAACGTTGCCGGTGGATGATTCCCCCGTTGAGCGGCAGAACAAGGGCATTATCACTATCTATCAGGAATTTAACCTGCTGCCGAATATGACCGTCGCCGAGAATATGTTCCTCGGACGTGAACCGCGCAAACGCAATCTGATTGTTGATGAAAAGGCGGTGAATCAGGAAGCGCAGGTGATTCTGGATTATCTGCAGTTGAACGTGGCGCCAACCACCGCAGTGGCTCGCCTGAGCGTGGCACAACAACAAATGGTGGAAATTGCCCGCGCGCTGACCCTCAATGCGAAGCTGATCATCATGGATGAGCCTTCTGCCGCACTGAGCGACAGCGAAGTGGAAAGCCTGCATCGGGTGGTGCGGGAGCTCAAAAGCCGCGGCGTGAGCATTATTTATGTCACCCACCGTCTACACGAAGTGTTCCAACTCTGCGATCGGTTCACCGTTTTCCAGGATGGCCGCTTTACCGGCAGCGGCGAGGTTGCCCAGACCACGGTAGAACAGCTGATCCGCCTGATGGTTGGGCGTGACGTGGCGTTTAACCGTCGCCCGCCGAGTGAAACCCATCATCAGGACAAACCTGTCCGCCTGGCGATCAAGGGATTAAGCCGCGTGAAACCGCCGCTGGATCCGCACGGTATTGCGCTGCATGACATCAGCTTTCACGTCCATGCCGGAGAAGTGTTAGGCATTGCCGGGCTGGTGGGCGCCGGGCGCACTGAAGTCGCGCGCTGTCTGTTTGGTGCCGACGCTTTTACCTCTGGCACCTTTGAACTGGATGGTGTGCCGTACCTGCCGCGCGATCCGCTGTATGCCCTGGATCAGGGCGTGGCGATGGTCCCTGAAGATCGCAAAAAAGAGGGCGCGGTACTGGGGCTGTCGATTCGCGACAACCTGTCGCTCTCCAGCCTCTCTTCTCTGTTGCATTGGCGCTGGTTCGTCAACACCCGCAAAGAGGATGCGCTGATTGAGGCTTATCGCCAGGCGCTGCAGATCAAAATGGTCAACAGCGCCCAGGAAGTGCGCAAGCTCTCCGGTGGCAACCAGCAAAAAGTGATTCTGGCGCGCTGCATGGCGCTCAATCCCCGCGTGCTGATCGTCGATGAGCCGACGCGTGGCATTGATGTCGGCACTAAATCAGAGGTGCATCAGGTGCTGTTTGAAATGGCGAAAAAGGGCGTGGCGGTGATTGTTATCTCCTCCGATCTGCCTGAAGTAATGGCGGTTTCCGACCGGATAATCACCCTGAGTGAAGGTCGTGTGACCGGCGAGATCCACGGCGATGACGCCAACGACGAGCGGCTGATGACGATGATGGCCATCAACCACAACGCCCTGAACGCGGCATAACGGAGTTTCTCATGACGCAGATGATTTCTAAAACGCAGGTTCCGGGTAAACGTGCCGGACGCCTCGATCCCATCGTCTTTTTTGAGCGCTTCGGCGTGCTGATTTTTATGATCCTGCTGCTGATTTTCTTCCAGTTGCAGAACAGCAATTTTCTCTCTGAACGTAATATTTTCAACATTCTGACCGAAGTGTCGATCTACGGGATCATGGCCGTGGGGATGACCTTTGTCATTCTGACCGCCGGGATCGACCTGTCGGTGGGGTCCATTCTCGCGGTCTGCGCCATGACCGCCGCGTATGTGATTAAGGGCGACAACTTTACCACCGTTGACCCGAACGCCTGGGGCGGCCTGAGCTGGCTGGTTGGGCTGGGGATTTGCCTTGCGATGGGCACCGCGATTGGTTTTCTGCACGGGCTTGGCGTGACTCGCCTGCGCCTGCCGCCGTTTATCGTCACCCTGGGTGGGATGACCATCTGGCGCGGCCTGACGCTGGTGGTAAACGACGGTGCGCCGATCGCCGGTTTCGATGCGGGTTACCGCTGGTGGGGACGCGGCGAGCTGCTCGGCATTTCCATTCCTATCTGGATCTTCGCGCTGGTGGCTATCGGCGGCTATCTGGCGCTGCATAAAACCCGCTGGGGTCGCTTTGTGTACGCCATTGGCGGCAACCCGGAAGCGGCGCGTCTGGCGGGGGTCAACGTCAAACGGGTACTGGTGAGCGTCTATGTGCTGATTGGCTGTCTTGCCGGGCTGGCGGGCTTCATTCTCAGCGCGCGTCTGGGCAGCGCGGAGGCGGTGGCCGGGATCTCGTTTGAGCTGCGCGTTATCGCCTCGGTGGTGATCGGCGGAACGTCGTTAATGGGCGGATACGGACGGATCGGCGGCACCATTATCGGCTCAATCATCATGGGTATTCTGATTAACGGCCTGGTCCTGATGAACGTCTCGGCTTACTACCAGCAAATTATTACCGGGTTAATTATCGTTCTGGCGGTGGCGTTCGACACCTATGCCAAGAGCCGTCGCGGCGCATTGTGAGGGATAAATAATGAAAGAGGTACGCATTGGATTGATTGGCACCGGGTATATCGGCAGGGCGCACGCCATTGCCTATGCCCAGGCGCCGACGGTGTTCAACCTGCGCGGCAAGCTGGTGCGCGAAATGGTCGCCGAAGTTACGCCGGAGCTGGCGGCGCAGCGGGCGCAGGCGTTTGGCTTTAACCGTTCAACCGGGGACTGGCGCGCGCTGGTGGCTGACCCGGCCATCGATGTGGTGGATATTTGTTCGCCCAATCATTTGCACAAAGAGATGGCGCTGGAGGCGATTCGCCACGGTAAGCACGTCTACTCGGAAAAGCCGCTGGCGCTCAATGCGCATGACGCCTACGAGATGGTTGAAGCGGCGAAGCGGGCCGGGGTGAAAACGCTGGTGGGGTTTAATTACATGAAAAACCCGACGGCGAAGCTGGCGAAAGAGATCGTCGAGCGCGGTGAGATTGGTGAGGTGATCCACTTCTACGGCACCCACAACGAAGACTATATGGCCGACCCACTTTCGCCCATTCACTGGCACTGTTTTAAAGAGACCGCAGGGCTGGGAGCGCTCGGCGATCTGGCTGCGCATATCGTCAACATGGCCCAGTATCTGGTCGGTGATATTCAGCAGGTCTGCGGTGATTTGAAGATTGTGGTGCCGGAACGCCCGGCGCAGGCCGGTTCATCGCAAAAGGTGGCGGTGGAAAACGAAGATCAGGCGCACGCGATGGTGCGTTTTGCGGGCGGTGCACAGGGGGTGATTGAAACTTCTCGCGTCGCCTGCGGGCGCAAAATGGGGCTTTCGTATGTGATAACCGGGACCAAAGGGACCATCAGTTTTACCCAGGAGCGTATGGCGGAGCTGAAGCTCTATCTGCATGACGATCCGGTGAATCGCCAGGGATTTCGTACGCTGCTGGTGGGGCCTGCGCATCCGGACTATGCCGCATTTTGCCTGGGGGCGGGGCACGGTATCGGCTTTAACGACCAGAAAACGGTGGAAGTGCGTGATCTGGTCGACGGCATCGCCGCCGATGTGCCGATGTGGCCGGACTTCGAAGAGGGCTGGAAGGTGTCGCGCGTGCTGGACGCCATTGCGCTCTCACACCGGGAAGGCCGCTGGCTGAACGTGAACGATATTGTCTGAAGAGGTATCAACGTGGAAAAGCAGTTTGATGTGATATGCATGGGCCGCGTGGCGGTTGACCTCTACAGTCAGCAGATTGGTGCGCGTCTGGAGGATGTTTCCAGTTTTGCTAAATACCTTGGCGGCTCGTCAGGTAATGTGGCTTACGGCACGGCGCGCCAGGGGCTGCGCTCGTCAATGCTGGCGCGCGTGGGTGACGAGCATATGGGCCGTTTTCTGCGCGAAGAATTACACCAGGTAGGATGCGATACCAGCCACCTGATAACGGATAAAGAACGCCTGACGGCGCTGGTGCTCCTCGGCATTAAAGACCGGGACACCTTTCCTCTCATTTTTTACCGTGACAACTGCGCGGATATGGCGATTGTCGCCAGCGATGTGGATGAACAGTACATCGCGTCTGCCCGCTGTCTGGCCATCACCGGGACCCATCTTTCTCACCCGCAAACCCGCGACGCGGTGCTGACCGCGCTCGAATATGCCCGCCGTCACGGTGTGCGTACGGCGCTGGATATCGACTATCGCCCGGTGCTGTGGGGGCTGACCTCATTAGGCGACGGCGAAACACGTTTCATTGCCGCCGAGCAGGTAACGCGTCAGTTGCAGGATGTACTGCATCTTTTTGATGTGATTGTCGGCACCGAGGAGGAGTTTCATATTGCCGGTGGCAGCACCGATACGCTGCAGGCGCTGGCTCAGGTGCGGGCAGTGAGTAAGGCGACGCTGGTCTGCAAACGTGGGGCGCTCGGCTGTTCGGTATACACCGACGCCATTCCACCGCGACTGGATGACGGTCTGACGGTGACCGGCGTACGCGTGGAGGTGCTCAATGTGCTGGGCGCGGGCGATGCGTTTATGTCCGGCCTGCTGCGTGGCTACCTTAACGATGAAGGCTGGGAGCAGGCCTGTCGCTATGCTAACGCCTGCGGCGCACTGGTGGTATCGCGCCACGGTTGCGCCCCGGCCATGCCGAGCAAACTGGAGCTGGATGATTATTTATCTCGGGCTGACACGGTGCCACGCCCGGATATCGACCCGCGTCTTAACCATCTGCACCGCGTCACCACGCGTCGTCGGGAATGGCCGGAACTGTGCGTGATGGCCTTCGATCACCGCAGCCAGCTTGAAGAGATGGCCTTGCAGTGTGGCGCTTCGCTAAAACGCATCCCGGCACTAAAACAGCTGATCTTACAGGCCAGCCGGGAAGCGGCGAGTTGCGCCGGGCTGGATGGCAAAGCCGGGCTGTTGTGCGACGGCACGTTTGGTCAGGATGCGCTGAATGCCATCACCGGTGAAGGGTGGTGGATAGGCCGCCCCATCGAACTGCCGGGCTCGCGTCCGCTGGAGATGGAGCACGGCAATATCGGCACGCAGCTGATCAGTTGGCCGCAGGAACACGTGGTGAAATGCCTGGTCTTTTTCCATCCGGAAGATGCTCACGCCCTGCGTCTGGAGCAGGAGCAAAAAGTCGCGGAGGTGTACCACGCGTGCTGCCAGTCCGGGCATGAACTGCTGCTGGAAGTGATCCTGCCCGCCAGCATGCCACGCAGCGATGAGCTCTATCTGCGCGCCATTTCCCGCTTTTATAACCTGGGGATTTACCCCGACTGGTGGAAGCTACCGCCGCTCTCTTCTGCGGGCTGGACGGCGCTGAGCGAGATCATTGCACGTCGCGATCCGCACTGCCGTGGGGTAGTTATTTTAGGGCTTGATGCGCCGGCCGATCAGCTCCGTGCTGATTTCAAAGCCGCTGCGGGTCAGGCGCTGGTGAAAGGGTTTGCCGTGGGACGGACATTATTTGGCGATGCCTCCCGCGCCTGGCTGAAACACGATATCGACGATGCGCAGCTAGTGGCGCGTATTCGGGACAACTACCTGCAGCTTATCGCCTGGTGGCGCGAGCGCGGACACGCATAATTCAGGAGAAGAGAATGACGGTACAATTAGGCATTAATCCACTGACATGGACCAACGACGATCTTCCTTCACTTGGCGCTGAGACTTCGCTTGATACCTGTCTGAGCGAAGGCAAAGAGGCCGGGTTTGCCGGGTTCGAGCTGGGTAATAAATTCCCGCGTGAAGCGCGCTTGCTGGGACCGATCCTGCAACGCCACGACCTGCAGCTGGTTTCCGGCTGGTATTCCGGTCGTCTGTTGGAGCGCAGCGTGGAGGAGGAAATTGCCGCCGTGCAGTCACACCTGACGCTGCTACGTGAGCTGGGTGCGAAGGTGCTGGTGTTCGCTGAAGTGAGCGGCTGTATTCATGGCGAGCAGCAGACGCCGGTTCATCTGCGTCCGCGATTCCCGCAGGAGCGCTGGCAGGAATACGGCGAGAAGCTGACCGAGTTTGCCCGCTATACCCAGCAGCAGGGTGTACAGATTGCCTATCATCACCATATGGGGACAGTGATTGAGTCCGCTGAGGATGTGGATAATCTGATGACGCATACTGGCAATGAGGTGGGATTGCTGCTGGATACCGGCCATCTGACCTTTGCCGGTGCAGACCCGCTGGCGGTGGCGCAGCGCTGGGCATCACGTATTAATCATGTTCACTGCAAAGATGTGCGGGCCGACGTGCTGGCCGACGTGAAAAACCGTAAAACCAGCTTCCTCGACGCGGTACTGAGCGGCGTCTTCACCGTGCCAGGCGACGGTTGCGTGGACTACCCGCCGATAATGGCGCTGCTAAAGGCAAATCAGTATCAGGGTTGGTTGGTGGTGGAGGCAGAGCAGGATCCGGCTATTGCGCATCCGCTGACCTATGCACGTCTGGGCTATAACAATCTTAGCCGTCTGGCGCGGGATGCCGGGCTTATCTGAGGAGGCGACATGTCACGTTTATTATCACCCTGGCAGCCGCCGAACGTGCAAGGGCGTACCCAGTCGGTGACGCCGGAAGGGGCGGGCTGGGGATATGTGGGCTTTGAGGCGTATGAACTGGCGGAGGGGCAGCAGTTGACGCTGCCCGCCGTCAGCGAAGAACGTTGTCTGGTGCTGGTAGCTGGACGCGCGACCATCAGCACGCCAGGGGCAACGTTTACCGACATCGGCGAGCGCATGAGTCCCTTTGAGCGCATCAAGCCGTGGGCGGTTTACGTGACCTCTCAGGAGGCTGTGCAGGTCACCGCGCTGACGACGCTTGAGCTGGCGGTGTGCGCTGCACCGGGGAAGGGTACGTACCCGACACGACTGATCGCCCCGCAGGATATCGACGGTGAAGCGCGCGGCAAGGGAAATAACCAGCGCTATGTGCATAACATTCTGCCGCAAGACAAACCTGCCGACAGCCTGCTGGTGGTCGAGGTCTGGACCCATGAGGGATGCACCAGTTCGTACCCGAGCCATAAGCACGATACCGACAATCCCCCACAGGAAACCTATCTTGAGGAGACGTACTACCATCGCCTCAACCCGGAGCAGGGGTTCTGCATGCAGCGGGTGTATACCGACGACCGGACGCTCGATGAGTGTATGGCAGTCTACAACCGCGATGTGGTGATGGTGCCGAAGGGCTATCATCCGGTGGCCACCCTGGCAGGCTATGACAGTTACTACCTGAACGTGATGGCCGGTCCGGTGCGTCAATGGATGTTCACCTGGGAAGATGACCACGCATGGATTAACCGCGATTATCCCGCGGATAAATAGGGGAATGAGTTTGATGATTATGGTTATCAGCGAACGTTAGTTGCTTTTATTCTCTGGAAAATCTGTTGATTGGGTCATTGCCCTGGATTCCAGGGCAATGACATGACCGGTGCAAAAAGCTGCCATTGCCGGGTTTCCATAGTTTTAGGCACCTCAAAAACAATAAAGCTTTATGAGGTGCCTAAAAGGTTCGGATTTAATGAGTTGGCTTCAGACTTCGCGGGACAAATTGTGGGCACAAAAAAGCCCGCAGGGCTTGCGCCGTGCGGGCTCTTAGGACTTCATCGGATGACTCTGGTAATCACCGATGGAGAATTTTGGTGGAGCTGGCGGGAGTTGAACCCGCGTCCGAAATTCCTACATCCTCGGCACTACATGCTTAGTCAGTCTTTACATTCGCACGCCAGCTGCGGACAGACACGCCACTAACGAACTAGCCTGATTAGTTTTAGCACTTCAGCCCCAGGCAGGACATCCGCGCGATCTCTTTTGGGTTTGACCTCTCTTTATCCCCGTCTTAAGAGCGGAAGCTAGGGAGAGAGGGCTCTTAGCAGGTTATTAAGCTGCTAAAGCGTAGTTTTCGTCGTTTGCGACTATTTTTTTGCGGCTTTTTACGAGGCCAACCGCCCCTCGGCATGCACCTTGGGTTTCGCAAATCCCGTCGAATCCAGAATCAGCCCCAATGTGTTAAGGCAAGTATAACAGACTTGTGACACGCGTGACCAGCCCCTGCAACCCCTTATCCTCAACGATTTAGCGCTCCCGTAGCGCTTCTTTTGCGCGATTAAACGGTTTGATTAAATAGTCGACGATGGTTTTTTCACCGGTTTTGATATCCACGCTGGCAATCATGCCCGGAACGATGGAGAAATGACGCCCCAGTTTGTTCTGCAAATAGTCCTGATGGGTACGGATAAACACGCGGTAGTAGAAGACTTCTGGCTTTACTTTGTCCTGAATGGTGTCCGGGGAGATGGTTTCGACCACGCCTTCCAGCCCGCCGTAGATGGCGTAGTCATAGGCGGTGATTTTCACCAGTGCCCGCTGTCCGGGGTGAATAAAGGCGATATCGCGCGGTGACAGGCGTGTTTCTATCAGCAGGTGATCGTCGACCGGTACAATCTCCATCATCTCGCCGTTGGGCGGGATCACGCCGCCAATGGTGGTGACCTGGATGTTTTTCACGATGCCGCGCATCGGGGCGCGGACGGTCAGACGGGTGACGGAATCTTCACGCCCCTTCAAAATAGCCGCCAGCATATCTACTTCGGCGTTGGCTTTTGACAGTGCTTCCCGCGCCTGCACGTAATACTGCGAGCGCAGGTCGGTGATTTTTAGTCCGAGGTCGCTTTTTTGTCGCTGCAGGCGCAGCACTTCCACATGGCTGGCGGCGCCGCTTTTCTCCAGCCGCTGGGTGATTGCCAGCTCTTTATTTACCGAGACCAGCGCATCCTGGAGTTCGACCATCGCGTCGGCAAGCTGCGCCCGACGGCTTTTATACAGCCGGGTTTCGGAGGCGATAAGGTCGGGCCAGGCGTTCAGTGCATCGGGAAAGGTCAGCGGCAGATCGTTGACTTCGGCATTGAGTCGCGCGCTGGAGGCCAGCGAGGCGCGGTATCGGGCGGCGCTTTCGCCGACGTTAGATTCCGAGCGGGTCGGGTCGAGACGGGCCACAACCTGATTGGCCTGTACTTTGTCTCCTTCGCGCACCGTCAGTTCGGCGAGGATCCCGCCGTCAAGCGACTGCAGCACCTGTTCGCGCGAGCTGGGGATCACTTTGCCGCTGCCGGTGGAGACTTCATCCAGCGTCCCGAAGTATGCCCAGATGCCCAGAATGGCAAACAGCAGCGTGCTGAGCAGGATAATTCGGCTGGCACCGGAAAAGCGCTGTTCGTGGCGGATGTCGAGGTCGTCCATGGCGGCATCATGCGGATTGGTTTTCATTTTTCCACTCCCGACCGTGAGTCTGTGCAGGCGCGCGACTCGCGTTCAGCGCCTGTGCTTTCGGGGCATCCATCACCAGTTGACCTTCTTTTAACACCACCACGCGCTCGACCAGTTCCAGAACCGGTACGCGATGGGTGGCGACGATCAGCGTGCGGTTGCCGAGCCACTGGTTTAGCCGTTGAATAAACTCCCGCTCGGTATGTTCATCCAGCGAGGCGCTGGGTTCGTCGAGCAGCACAATATTGGGCGAGCGCAGCAGCATTCTTGCCAGCAGAATGGATTGCCGCTGCCCGCCGGAGAGGCCGTTACCGCCTTCCATAATCGGGTGTCCCAGCCCTTTGGCGAGGTGTTTAACAAAGGTGGCTGCGCCGCTGACTTCCAGCGCGTCGAATATCTGAGCATCGCTGACATGCGGGGCGCCGAGGGTCAGGTTCTCACGCAGCGTGCCAAAAAACAGGCGTGCATTTTGGCTGAGAAAGCCGATGTTGCGGCGTAAATCGGCCATGTCGATCTGTGCCAGGCTCAGGTTATCGAGCCGGACGTCGCCCTGAATCAGCTCCACACCGCCCGCCATGGCCTGTAGTAGGGTGGATTTCCCCGCGCCGTTACGCCCGAGGATGGCGATGCGTTCCCCTGGCATCACCTCGAGGCGGGCAATGCGCAGCGGTACCTGCTGATCGTCGCTGTGGTAGCGAAAGTGGGCGTTCTCAAACAGATAGTGCCCGCGAAAGATTTCCTGATGTACCCGATTCTCATCGTGCTGGGTTTCGGTGGGGAGCTGCATAATGCTGTCCAGCCCCGTCTTCGCTGCCTTGACCTGCTGCCAGCGCGCCAACACGCCGCACAGATTTGCCATCGGGGCAATCATTCTTGAGCCGAGCATTGAGGCCGCCACGACCGCGCCGGTAGTCATGGTGCCTTCGATGACCATCGGCGCACCGAACATAATAATCGCAGCGTAGACCAGACTTTGTACTGACATGCCCCAGCCAATCAGCCCCTGAGTCAGCTTGCGCGTGCGCAGTCCGGACTCGCCGGTAATGCGGATGTAGCTGTTCCACTGCTGCAAAAAGCGGTTCTCCGCCTGCATCAGCTTGATGTCCTCCAGCCCCTGGACGCTTTCGACCAGCACGGCGTTACGCAGCGTGGATTCGTGCGCAGCCTGGTTGGCGAGCACCGCCAGCTTCTTCTGTAATAGCAGGCCAGGCAGGATCATCAGGATCGCAGCGACGGGCGCTATCCACGCCAGCTGCGGGGCGATGCAGGCCATCACGACGATAAACAAAAAGAAAAAGGGCAGATCGACAAGGGTCGACAGGGTTGAGGAGGTGATCATCTCCCGTACCTGCTCCAGTTCGCGGAGCTGGGAAATAAAGCTGCCGGTGGAGCGGGGGATGGCGCTGTTACGCAGGCGCAGTGCGTGGCTGAACACGCGATCGGAAATGCGCATATCGGCGCGCTTGCCGAGTACATCCATGATATGGGTACGGGCTTCGCGCAGTAAAAAGCCGAACAGCACCGCCACCAGCACGCCGGTCGAGAGCACATACAGCGTGGGATACGATTGGGCCGGGATCACCCGGTCGTAAACCTGCATCGAGAAGATAATCCCGGCGAGCGACAGAACGTTAATCAGGAAAGCGGCTACCATCACCGGCAGGTAAGGCCGGATGTCCTGGAGCACCAGGTCGCGCATCCAGTCCGGCTTAAAGCGCGAAACATAGCGGTCGACCCGACTGTCTTTGAGCGCCGACAGCGGGCGCAGGGCGGTAATAGTGTGGATCTCCGGCAGCAGCTCGGCAATCGCCAGCCGGTTGCGCTGGCCTTCTTCGGCGATGATAAACACATCCAGCGCATCTTCACCGTTGAAGTGCTCTATTACCATAATTTGGCCGTCGCGTAGCTCCGCCACAACCGGTAAACGCCACTGGCTGAACAGATGTTTTGTGGTATCCAGCGTATGAAACGACAGCCCCGCCTGGCGCGCGAGTTGCGTCAGGGCGAGGGGTTTATTTTTTCCGGCAAACCACGGAGCGTTGGCCTGAATCGCGCCGGGCGAGCAGGTGACGCGATAGTGGCTGGCAATGTGGCTAATGGCCTGCGCCCACAGGTTCAGGGCGGACTCGCTAATCGTCTCTTCTGCACCCGGCTCGACGTGGCTCATAGCTGGATCTCCACTGACTGGATGCTGCGATTGTTGAGGGCGAACGCCTGGCGCAACGTGCCGGTATTGTAGAGGCAGTTCAGCTGGAGTTGACGAAGCTGGCTTTGGGTTTGCAGTTCGGCAAAGCGGGCCTGATACACCTCCTGCTCGGCATTAAGCACGTCGAGCAGCGGACGAGAGCCGAGATCCAGATATTGCTGTTGATACAGTTCGCGCGTGCGTTCGCTCAGTCGTTGCTGGCGGCGCAGGATCTGCAGGGCGGTGGCAAGACTCATCGCCTGGCTGCGGGATTCGAGCAGTTTCTGGCGCACGTCAAGGCGGGTGCGCTGGATGGAATACTGTGCCGAGTCTACCGCATGACCTGCGGCGTTGCGCCGGGCGGTGAGTCCGCCTCCCTGATACAGCGGCATCTCGACTTTCACCCACGTGGAGTACTGCGTTTTGTCGAGCACCTCATGGCTGGGATATTTGTCATTGAGATAGTGCTGCACGGAAGGCTCAAGCGAGATAGTGGGCGTCATCTGCGCGTTGGCGTAATCCAGATTGGCCTGTGCGACATTAGCCTGCGCCCAGGCTGCCAGCACCGCAGGTACCAGCCTGTCATCAGGCTTGGTGATGTCGCAGCTGCTGTCCAGTTTCACCGGGAACGCGTTGCTGACGCCGTTGAGCGAATTCCAGCCAAGAAAGCTCATCAGTGTCGCCTTGCTGCTGTCGAGGTTCGCCTGATACTGCGCCAGCTGCGAACGAGCGGATTCGATACGCGCGTCAGTTTGTACCACGTCAGAGAGCGACGTGGCTCCTTCATCGTTGCGTTGCCGGGTCAGCCTGCCAATGCCGTTCAGAGCGGAGAGTTGCGCTTCGGCGGCGTCGACCATTTGCTGCCAGGACTGTACCTGCACAATGGCGTTGGCGGTTTCGTGGGCGACGGTGTCAATGCTGAGTAAGACGTTAGCCTGCTGCTGGGCGGCCCCCGCAGTCTCGGCGCGTACCTGACTGGCGACTTTGCCAAAGTCATACAGCATTTGCGAGACCGAGATCACCAGCGACGGGCTGAAACCATGATCGTTATAGGTATTGCTGTAGCCGTTGTTCACCCCGGCCGTGACCTGCGGATAGTATTTGGATTTCGCCACGTCGATCTGCTCATTTTGCGAGAGCAGTTTGCCGATCGATTCACGGATCGCAGGATGCCAGCTTACGGCGCGGCTTACCGCATCGTTAAGCGTCAGGTTGCCGGGCGCGGCGGCGCTCAGCGGGAGTTCGGCCACCGACCCATCCAGAGAGGGGAGCATCTGGCTGGTGGCCAGCCCTTCCGGCGTAATGATTTGCGGTTCATCTTCGGCATTCACCTGTAAGGAACAGAGCGTGAATGCCAGCAGCAACGTAACAGAGGCGACATTTCTCATCGTATATCCCTTTCAAAATACGGCAGTGACGACTGTTATTGCCCCGGACGTCATAGCATCCGGGGCTGTTGTTATGGCGTTTTGGTGCTCACGTCAGGTCACAATATGATTTTGTTGGATCAGCTCATCGAGCGTGGTGTGAACGTTCTCCAGTGTCACAAGGCTGGTTGATTGATAGGTGGCGCCCGTACCGTCGCGGTCGATGGACACCACGGTGTTGTTACCGCTGGTGGACACGGTGAGATAATTGCCGAGCGTGGCGTTCTGCCCGTTCCAGCCCACCAGCAGGTCGCCGATATCGATTTTGTCACCCTGCGCCAGCGAGAAGTTGCTCCAGGTGTCCGCGGTTCCGTTGCCGCCGGTTGCATTATTGGCGCTGAGCAGGTGGTAAATCAGCGTATCGCCGTACGCGCTGCCGATAACCCGATCGGCCTCCGCGGTGCTGATCACCTGTGGATTCATATCGATGGTCAACGTGGCGCTATCGGTATGTCCTTTTTGGTCGTTAAGGGTGTAGTTGAATGTCTCTTTGGTCTTGATGGATTCCAGTGAGACATCGCTGTTGAGGGTATAGGTGTAATGCCCATCAATGCCCATTGTCAGTTTGCCGTACAGTCCATTGATGGTGGCGCTGGCGGTGCTGCTGCCCAGTGGATCCAGCGTGGCGGTACTGCCGCCCGCGCCGTTCACCGTCAGCAAGGTGTGCACGCTGGCGATATGGTCGCCGTCATAGATGTTGCCGGTGACGCTATTGACGCCCGCGGTTTCGAAGTTATCGAGATCGACTATTGTCCCTTTCACGCTGGGGGTGATGGTGATGGTGCCTAGCCCCAGCGCACCCGCGTTGCCGGTATAGTCGAGGCGATAGTTCCCGGCGTGCAGCACCAGTCCGTTCAGGGCAATATCAAGATTGCCGCCGATCAGGAGCCCGCCGTTGAAGGTATCCCCGGCAACTTTAACGCCATTGCTGTCGTACAGCGCCCAGGTCACGTTCAGCCCACCCAGCGTCAGCCCTGATACCACGTTAAAATGCAGCACCACGTTTTGCACCGCTGTACCTGCTGCGACTTCAACTGTTCCGGTACCACTTTTCGAGCTGGGTCCCAGCACAGTGGTCCAACTGGCCGATCCCACGCTGGAATCACTAAAGGGCTGAGACGTATCCTGCAACGTCGTGACCGCCATCTGGCTGCTGGTGTCGTTCACCGCGTCCAGCGCCAGCGGGGTTGGTTTGATGTTCAGCGACGCGCTGCCGGTATCGCCATTTTGCGCCTTGACCGTATACACAAAGCTGTCCGGCGTATTGATGCTGTCCGCGCCCAGTCCGCTTTTCAGCGTGTAGCTGTAGTTCCCCTTCGCATCGATAGTGAGTGTGCCGTACTGTCCCTCAATACGGGGTGTGCCTGTTAAATTGACTGCGACGCCGTTCACGTCGGTGATAACCGTACCGGCGGGCGCGGAATCATTGGCCAGAATATTACCGTTGGTTGAGGCACTCAGACTGTCCACCGCATAGGTGTGATCGGCCTGAATATTCAGGGTGTAGCTGGTCAACAGCGCCAGACCGCCGCCGGCGTTCAGCAGGAACAGGTAGTCACCGCCCGGCAGCGTGATGGTGAAATCTTTTGATTTTCCACCCAATACTGCCGTGACCCAGTTGGGTTGTACCCGATACTGCTCGTATTGCTGAATAGCGTCATTAAAACGGTAGACGTACAGATCAAAGCCGCCGAGCGTTACGCCGAGAACGTCGGCCTGAATCGTCAGCGTGCGGGTGGCGCCATCTTCAACGTTGAATTTGATGGGGTTGGTTAACCCGTCGACCAGACTGACGTCCAGCACATTCCCCAGGCCTACGCTGGCGAGCGTAAAGCCGGTTTGTTTTGATGGTCCGTGGTCGACCACGCTGACCTCGGTGCCGTAGGTCAGTGAGGCGACATCGTCTGCCGCTGTTACCGTACTGGCCGTCGGACCCTGGCCCAACGCCACCACCAGTTTTGCCGAAGAGTGGTCGTTACCGTGCGTCAGCGTATAGGTGAAGCTTTCAGAACGACCGTATACCGAGGCGGATTTATCGGTGAGGGTGTAGGTATAACTCCCGTCCTGATTAATATGCAAGGTGCCGTATTTACCCTGCACATCAGCCCCGCCCAGCGGAATGTTCACCACATTGCCGTTGCCATCGGTAATCGACGTCACCCGCGTGCCGGATGGGGCATTATCCTGCCCGTTGGTGGGGTCAGTATCGGTGATGATATTGCCAGATTCGCTGGTGCCGCCGGTGATCGTTCCGGCGCTGGTTTTGACCACCGCCACGTCCAGACTGGTGAAGGCCCCGGTCGCCAGCAGGCTGGTGTTGTAGCTGACGACACGGTAGTCCCCACCGGTAAGCCCGCCATAGTTGAGCGTCACGCCGGAGGCGCTGAGCGTCAGCAGGTCGGCAAAATCGGCTTTACCGGTATCGACCACCGTCACCCAGGCGTTGAGCGTGGAGTCAAAGCGCTGGATAACAATCCCCATGGTACTCAGCAGCGACAGCACAATGCCGGTTGCTGCCGCGTTGATGGTGATGGTGCCGCTACCGCCGGTCTGAATGTTGAAGTTGACGAGTGCAGTGTTGTCTCCCAGTACCTTCAGCACATTATCCACCGCACCGACCAGCAGGAAGCCATAATCGCTTTTGTGCTCGTTGGTGACCGTGAAGTCGGTTTGTAGCGCCAGACGAGTGACGTTGTCTTCAGCCAGCAGCGGTAAGACCGGTGCGAGGATGCTGGTCGGCGTTGAGATGTTGCCTGCCGCGTCGGTCGCAGTAGCGGACAACGACTGGCCCTCAATCTGGCGTACCGGCAGGGTGACGCTGTAGACCCCGCTGCTGTTGGCGACCGCCGTAATGCTGCCGCCGCCGGGCAAGGAGATAGTGACCGTACTGCCTGCTTCGGCGATGCCGCTGACCGTGCCGCCGTCGGCGCTGATCAGCACTGATGGCGGCGGCGGTGGTGTGGTATCGACAATGACGTTAAACGCGCCAGACAACACGCCGGAACCGTTGGCGTTAGCCGCACTGGCGGTAAACGCGTGGTTGCCTTCACTGAGCGCGCCGGAAGGGGTAAAGCTCCACAGTCCGTTGCCGTCCGCGGTTGTGGTGCCCATCAATGTTCCGTTGTTGTACAGGCTGACGACGGCGTTAGCCTGTGCCGTGCCGCTGAGCATCGGACGTGTGTCATTGGTGGTTTTTCCGGCGGCGACATTGCCGGTGACCGTACCAATGTCATCAAAAACGCTGGCGATAATCGGTGCGGGTGGTACCCCGGTAAACGGGGCCAGCGCGTTGCCAGGCGTGCCGGTATTCCCGGCGGCATCCTGCGCGCTAACCTGCAGCGTTTGTCCGCTGATCTGCGGCGGGTTGAGGGTAAAGGTGAAGTTGCCGGCGGCGTTGGCCGTGGCGGTGCCGAGCACGGTGCCGCTGCTTGTCGTGACGATCACCGTGCTGTTGGCTTCCGCAACGCCGGTCAGCACAGTACCGTTGGCGTTAACCGCCAGAGCGGTGGGAATACCCGGAGCGACGGTATCGACCACAATCGACGCGGCAGCCGACATGCCGCTGGTATTGCCCGCGCTGTCCGTTGCGGTAATAGTAAATGAATGGGGGCCCTGACCCAGTGCGGTAGACGGGGTGTAGTTCCAGTTGCCGCTGCCATCCGCCGTTACGCTGGTGACAAAGTTGCCGTTGTCATAAATATCAACCCGGGCATTGGCTTCCGTGGTGCCGTTTAACGTGGGGCGCGCGTCATTGGTGGGCGGGTTGTTGCCAATCGACCCGGTATTGGGACCGACATCATCAACAATGCTGCTAATTGACGGCAGCGTGGGGGCGGTGGTGTCCACGTTAATCGTAAAGCCCGCCGTTGCACCGCTGGTGTTGCCCGCGGGGTCGGTGGCGGTGACGGTAAAGGTGTGCGAACCATTCCCCAACGGTGTCGTTGGGGTAAACGACCAGCTGTTGTTACTTTGCACGAGAGCAGTGCCGAGCAGCGTGCTGCCGTCATAAATATTGACGGTGCTGCCCGCTTCGGCGGTACCGTTAAGCGTAGGGCGGGCGTCATTGGTCAGTTGCCCGTTGCTCAGTGCGGCATTAAACACGCCGCCAGTGATGTCATCCACCACCGAGGTCAGGATCGGTGTTGATGGCGCAACGGTATCAACGTTGAGAATAAATCCGCTTGACGCCGGGCCGACGTTTCCGGCCGCATCCGTGGCGATGGCGGTAAAGACATGCTGGCCGTTACCCAGCGTAGTGGACAGAAACTCCCAGGTGCCGTCTATTGTTGCGGTAACTGTCGTCAGCAGCGTGCCGTTGTCGTAAATGGCAATCCGGGCGTTGGCCTCCGCAGAACCGCTCAGCACGGGGCGGGTATCGTTGGTCCAGGCACCGCTCGACAGCGTGCCGGTGCCCGGTTGTACGTCATCAAAGGCCTAGATAATGGTGGGTGCCAGCGGGGCGACGGTATCCACAATCAGGGCAAACCCGGCAGACGACACGCTGACGTTGCCGCCCGCGTCGGTGGATGTCACCGTCAACACGTGATTGCCGTTACCCAGCGCACTCCCCGGTGTAAAATTCCATACGCCGTTTCCGTCTGCAGAAACCGTGTCGATAAGCGTGCCGTTGTCATAGATTTTGACCGTCGAATTGGCCTCCGCCGTACCGTTAAGGGTAGGGCGCGCATCGTTTGTCGCCTGACCGTTGTTTAGATTTCCTGTTAGTGGGCCGACATTATCGCTGACCTGGGTAATAACCGGCGTGTTCGGTGATACCGTATCAACCGTGAACGTAACGCCGCTGGAGGCCGGGCTGGTATTGCCCGCGCTGTCGGTGGCGGTGGCGGTCAGCGTATGCGGACCGTTACTCAGAGCGTCCGTTGGCGTAAAGCTCCAGGTGCCGCCTGCACCGACGGTGGTGGTGCCAATGGGTAAACCGTCGCTCAGGATAGTAATCGTTGCGCCGATTTCACCCGTTCCACTCAGCGCTGGGCGGGTTTCGTTGGTCGTCTGACCGTTACCTATTGGCCCGGTGGTGGGGGCCGTGTTGTCCTGTACGTTACCGATGACCGGCGCCAGCGGGGCAACGGAATCCAGTTCAAGGGTAAAGGCGGAGGACGCCCCACCCGTATTACCGGCTTGGTCTGTGGCTGTCGCGGTGAAGACATGCTGCCCCTGACCCAGCGCGTTTTCCGGTGTGAAGGTCCAGTTGCCGGATTCATCTACCCGCGCGGTACCTAATTCGACGCCCTTATCTTTTATCGTGATAGTCGCCCCGGCTTCCCCTTTGCCGTTCAGCGTTGGCTGCGCGTCGTTAGTCAGTTGCCCGTTCGTCAGTGAGGTATTTCCCGGTTGGTCGTCAATCACCGAGGTGATGATTGGCGCGGCTGGCGCCAGTGTATCGACAACCAGCAGGAACGGCGGCGTTGCCGGGCTGATGTTGCCCGCACCATCGGTGACGGTAGCGGTTAACGCGTGATTGCCTTCACCGAGCGCTGGGGCAGGTGTAAAGCTCCAGTTGCCGTCTGCGTCGCTGGTGGTGGTGCCGATTACCGTCCCTTTATCAAGAATAGTGACGAGCGAATTCGCCTCGGTCACGCCTTCCAGTGTTGGGGTGTTGTCGTTGGTCGACTGCCCGGAGGTGAGCGTCTGGTCCGTGCCGACGTTGTCCTTCACCGTCACAATGGACGGCGCGTCCGGGACTAAGGTATCGACAATAATGCGGAAACTGTCTGAGGCAGCGCCCTGGTTGCCTGCGGCGTCCGTCGCGCGCACAGTGAAGTCATGCGGGCCTTCGCCCAAGGCATTGGTTGGGGTATAGCTCCAGAATCCGCTGCTGTTGACGGTGGTGGTGGCATAGACACCGTTGCCATCGTAGAGAGTGATGGTTGCGCCTGCTTCGCCGGTACCGTTAAAGGTTGGTCGGGAATCGTTGGTAAGTTGTCCTTTGTCTAACGTGCCCGTACCGGGCGTGACATCGTCAATAATGCTGGCGATGGTCGGGGCCAGCGGGGCGACGGTATCGATAGTGATGGTGTAATTAGGTGATTGACCGCTCTCTGCACCACCTACTGTTTGCGACACGGTGAAGTTATACGCGGTACCGTTTGTCAGTGGCGTGGACAGTTGATAGCTCCATGCGCCGGAGGTGGCGTCGGCGGTCACTGTGTCGAGTAGGGTCCCATTTTGGTAAATGTTTACCGTAGCCCCCGGAGTGGCGGTTCCTTGCAGCAGCGGTAAGGTGTCATTGGTGGTTTTACCGTTGCCAATCACCCCCATGACCGGGGCCACATCGTCCACAATTTCCAGCGTCGGCGGGTGGGGGATGCTGGACGTCGCGGCGTTAAACGGCGTGGGATCGCTCTGATTACCTGCCGGGTCTTGGGCGATAGCATCCAGTGCCTGACCGGTTGTTTGCGCCGGTGAGAGGGTAACGGAATAATTTCCCTCGTCGTCGGCAATACCCTGACCGAGAATCGTGTTGTCGCGGCGAATGATAACGGTGCTGCCCGGTTCGGCCGTGCCGCTAACCAGCGTACCGTTTGGATCTACGCCACTGACGGTTGGCATTGCAGGTGGCAAGGTATCGACGATTAACGTCACGGGGTTTCCTGCTGCCAGCACGTTACCGGCAGCGTCCTTCGCGCCGAATGTCAGCGGATGTGGGCCATCGCCCGTCAGGGGAACGTCTACGCTCCAACTGCCATTTGCGGCTACGGTGGTTTCGGCGACGACGGTGCCATTATCGAAAATGATGACCGTGCTGCCTGGTGTACCGGTTCCGCTGATCGTCGGGGTGGTATCGTCCGTGACGCTGTTGTTGGTTAGCGAACCGATAATAACCCCAGCGTCATCTTCAATATCCGTGACCTGGGGCAACTTCAATGCTGTGCTGTTCACCGTAAACGAGACGCTGTTTGAGGCGTCGCTGGCATTTCCTGCCGCATCGGTGGCGATGGCGGTCAGCGTGTAGCTGCCGTTGGTCAGCGCCGGGTTGGGCGTGATACTCCAGACGCCGCCTGCAACGGTAGCCGTGCCAATTACCGTACTGCCATTGTACAGGGTGATGATGTCACCGTTGGAGCCGGTTCCGCGGATGGTCGGCGTGGTGTCATCCGTCACCGCGCCGGCGGCGAGATCGCCTCTGACATCGCCGACGTCATCATTAACCGCGGTGATAACCGGCGGCGCGGACGGCGTCGTATCGATGCCCAGGGTGACGGCATCCGAACGCGGGCTGACGTTGCCCGCCGGATCGGTGGCGGTGAGGGTGACTTGATAGCTGTCCGGATTAATCGGGTCGGTTGGCGTAAAGCTCCAGGTGCCATCCGCCCCGACCGTCGCCGTGCCCAGCGGTTCGGTTCTGCCATCAAGATAGATGGCGATAACATCTCCGGCACTCCCGGTACCGCTGAAGGTTGGCGTGGTATCGTTGGTGATGCCGTTGGTGATAATTCCCGTTATCGGATTGACGTCATCGGTTATGGTTGGCGGCTCTGGCTTCGCGGGCGGCAGGTTATCTACCGTCAGCGTAAAGCCGGCGGACGGGATCCCCGTGTTGCCAGCCACGTCTGTCGCTGTGGCGGTGAATTTGTGTGGACCGTCTGTAAGCAACGTTGGAGTAAAGGTCCAGGTGCCGTTTGGCTGCACGGTGGCCGTACCCAGACGGACGTCATTATCAAAAACGGTAATTGTCGCACCCGGCTCGCCGGTGCCTGACAGCTTGGGGTTGTCGCTTTTGGTGCTCCCGCCGTTAGCCAGCAGTTTTGTCTCACTGCCAATAAGTCCTTCCGCTGAGGTGATAACAGGGGCGGCTGGCGGCGTGGTATCAATCGTAAGCGTGAAATTACCGGCACTGCTGGCGTTACCCGCTTTATCTGTCGCAATAGCTGACAGCGCGTGTGGACCCTCACTCAGCGGTTGAGTGACCTGAAAACTCCAGCTTCCTTCCGGCGTCACTGTGGCAGTGCCTATGGGGGTAGCCCCATCGTAAATTGTGATCGTGGAATCTGCGACTCCGGTGCCTTTCAGCAGCGGCAGGGTATCGTCTGAACGTCCGCCATTGGCTAGGTCGCTTTGCAAACTGCCTGCGTCGTCCGTGGCGCTCGAAATAATGGGGGCATCGGGCGCTTTGGTGTCGACCGTTATGATGACAGGGGGGGCGGTGACGACGTTACCGGCGGCATCCGTTGCGGTCAGCGTAAAACGGTGGGTGCCTTCGCTAAGGGCCTCATTGGCTGGCACGCTATGGCTCCAGGTGCCTGTTCTGTCGATAAGAATAACCATCATCTGCAGGCCATTATCATACAGCGTCACCAGCGAGCCGGGTTCACCGGTCCCTGAGAACGTGGGGGTTTTGTCATTGGTGACCCCGTTGTTCGCGACGTTGCCGGTGATGCTGCCGACGTCATCGTTGATAAGCGTAATGGCCGGTACGGTGGGGGCGATACTGTCGACAATGATTTTCCAGCTGGCGGCACTGCTGGTGTTACTGGCGGCATCGGTAGCCGTCACCGTAAAGACGTGCGCACCCTGCGCCAGCGCGGTGGTGGGGGTATAGTTCCAGTTGCCGTTGCTATCTGCGGTGACGGTCGCGAGCAGGTTACCGTTATCGTAAATCTTAACCTGAGAGTTGGCCTCGGCAGTGCCTTCAATTTTGGGTTTATCGTCGTTGGTCAATCCATTGTCATCAATGCGGCCAGTGTAATCCGCAACATCGTCTGTGACGGCGATAATAATCGGCTGTTCGGGTGCAGTGAGATCTGGTGCTATTGCTGAAGTTGGCAGACTTTCGTTGCCTTTGCCGTCCGTGGCGGTGACGGTGACCGTCTCGCTGTTGATTTGTGCCGGTGAAATTGACACGGTGAAATTGCCGCCGCTGTCCGCCTGGCCCTTGCCAATAATATGACCATCGCTGTCTTTGACGGTGACGGTACTTCCGGCCTCGGCGTGGCCGCTCACCGACCCTCCATTTCCAGCGACGATAACATCTGTCGGTGCATCCGGTGCAGTGGTATCCGGCGCGGTGACGGAGGCATTGCCCCCTTTGTTACCTGCTGCATCGGTCGCGTTTGCCGTCAGGATCTCACCATTCGTCTGCGGCGGTACCAGCGCTGCGGTGAAGTCCCCCTCTGCAGTGGCTGTCGTTGTGCCAATGATATTGCCGCGTGGATCCAGAATATTGACCGTACTGTCAGGCTCGGCCTTGCCGGTGACCTCGTTGCCCGCGCCATTAATCACCAGGTTTGTAGGCGGTTGTGGGGCGGTGATGTCCGGCGCAACTGCCGTTTCTGGCGGACTTGAGTTTCCTGCGGGATCGGTCGAGATGGCTGTAAGCGTTTCGCCATTGGTCTGCGGCGGTTTGATGGTAATGGTAAATGAACCATCCGGCCCGGCGACGCCGCTGCCAATGGGGGTATTTTTACTGTCGCTGATCACCACGGTATTGCCGGGCTCGGTTTTCCCGGTTACGACAGCGCCATCTGCCGAGACGTTGAGATCGTCAGGCGCAGACGGCGGCAGAGTATCAATATTAATGTTGAATTCGGTCGACACTCCCCCGGTACCCGACTGGTTGGTTGCGCTGACGGTAAAGGCGTTCGGGCCGTCATCCAGCGGTGAGCTTGATGTCCAGCTCCAGTTGCCGTTGCCGTCAGCCTGTACGCTGTCGACCGCTACGCCGTTGTCGTAAATATTCACCGTGCTGTTGGCGTCAGCGGTACCGGAAAGCGTGGGCTTGTTATCGTTAGTCGCCTGATGATTGCTCAACGGCCCGGTTGACGGGGCGATGTCATCCATCACGCTGACGATAACCGGTACGCCAGGATAGCCTGAGTTCTGAGCGTTGAATGGGGTGTCTGGCCCGATGTTGCCCGCTTCGTCATGAATTTTTGCGGTAAGTGATTCACCGTGGGTCTGCGACGGTGAAATCGCGATGCTGAAAGTGCCGTCCTGGCCTACAACGGCCGAACCCAGCAGCAGATTACTACTGCCGATAATACTGACCGTGCTGCGTGGCTCTGCGCTGCCGGTGACCGTTGTCCCTTCCGGGTTGACGTTGGTAATCGCTGCCGCCGGAGGCGGGGTGATATCGACAGTGAAGGTGGGCACGGTGGTTTCTGCACTGACGTTACCTGCAGGGTCGGTTTGCGTCAGCGTCAGATTGTGAACGCCTTCGCTCAACGGCGTATCCGGTGTGAATGTCCAGTTACCATTCTCATCAACCTGCGTCATGCCAATCAGGATACCGTTGTCGTAGACGCTGATGAAATTGCCGGCAACACCGATACCAGAGAGCGTCGGCGTGTCATCGTCGATCACGGCGTTACTGGCGATAAAACCTTGAATGGATCCGACATCATCGAGTTCCTGAGAGAGAGCAGGCGCATCAGGGGCGAGGGTATCAATGATAATAACCCAACTGTTTGACATGCCACTGCTGCCCGCGCTGTTCGACGCGCTGACTGTAAACTGGTGGGTACCATCCGCGAGAGGGGGAGATGGTGTAAATGACCAGTTACCGCTGGCATCGATGGTGACCTGGCCAATCTCTTTGCCATTATCGAAAATATGCAACGTGGTATTAGCCGTTCCCGTCCCTTGAAGCGTAAGGGTATTGTCGTTGGTGGACTCCTGTTGATTGACAATGCCAGTAATCAGCTCCTGGTTATCGACTACGCTGGTGATGACGGGAACGCCGGGGAGCGCTGGCGTTGTTGGTGGGGTTCCACCGTCGCCATCGCCATTTCCACCGCCGGGGTTATTACCGTTGCCGTTTCCCGGATTATTCCCGTTTCCATTCCCGTTCCCGGGATTATCACCACCGCCACCGCCACCGCCACCGCCACCGCCAC
>NZ_SZXN01000074.1:39621-63269 GCF_005281195.1 Citrobacter sp. wls613 | reverse complement strand
GCCCATCCTGACGGATGGGCTTTTTTGCGTCTGTGTTTTTGGGAAGTGCTTGCTCGCTGCCGGAATGGTAGGCCTGATAAGCGCAAAGTCATCAGGCACAATTTTGCAGATTACAGGTTGGTTAACGTCCCAGCCACTGTGCAACAAACCCTGCAATTTGTTGTACGTCGTTGATATCTAAAAGTGGGACATCCACTTCAAGTGGAACATCACTGGCAACCGCAACAACATACTCATCAATCGTCAATTCTTGTGCACTATGCCCGCAATTTTCACGAAAAAGCAGGATCTTGGCGACAGGTTCGTGTTTAAAACCCTCAACCAGTACCAAATCCAGTGTTGTAGCATCCATTCGGCTCACCAGATAGGCTAAATCTAACTCAGGTTCTGCCGGCGTTTCCGTCATTAACGCCCAGCGTTGTTGGCTGGCAACCAGTGTTTGCGCTGCGCCAGCTTTACGTAACTCATAGCTATCCTTGCCGGGTTTATCGACGTCCATGTTGTGGTGGGTATGCTTAATTAATCCTGGACGAATGCCTTTGGCGCACAGTTCCGGGATCAGTTTTTTGAGCAGTGTGGTTTTTCCTGTGCCGCTCCATGCGGCAATACCGAGCAATGGGATCATGATTTATCCTGCCATCTGGCCAATTCTTCAGGTGTGTTCACATTCACAAACGCATCTTTATGATCGCTAAAATCGATGGCGTGTCCGCCGGCCTGGCGCATAAAGACCATCACCCGTCGTTCACCTGCCTGAAGATACTCCTGCAGTAACGGCTGCATTGCTCTGTGCATCAGTGCAATTGTCGGGTGATCCCGCTCCCCATCATGCACCCACACCACTGGCGCATTTTGGCGCTGTTCTGCCAGTCTTGCGACCAGGTTGTGGGGAATATAGGGCATATCGCAGGGGCAGAATAAAAACCAGTCACCTGCCAGTTGTAAAAATACCGACAGCATTCCGGCCAGCGGGCCAGGGAAATCAGGTAATGAATCAGGGATAACTTTCAGACCACTTTGCTGATAAATATCCTTATGGCGATTGGCATTAACCACGACGGTCTCGACCTGTAAGGCGAGCGCATCGGCGACGTGCCGCCACAAAGGTTTGCCGTCTAGCTCAAGCAGTCCTTTATCTGCACCCCCCATCCGCCTGGCCTTACCGCCCGCCAGGACAACCCCTGTAATTGCACTATCCAGAATCACTGATATCGCCTCTTTTAATGTGGGATTGACCCTGCTAACGTATCTGTATTAAGCGTAAGGAGCACAACCATGAAATGTAAACGTCTGAATGAAGTTATTGAACTCCTCCAGCCAGCCTGGCAGAAAGAACCCGATCTTAACCTGATGCAATTTTTACAGAAACTGGCGAAAGAGTCAGGTTTTGACGGAGAACTGGCGGATTTAACTGATGACATTCTGATCTATCACCTGAAAATGCGTGACTCAGCGAAGGATGCGGTGATCCCAGGTATTCAGAAAGATTATGAAGAAGACTTTAAAACCGCATTGCTGCGCGCTCGTGGCGTAATTAAAGAGTAAAAGCTTGTAATCGCCGCCACCGAAAGTGCTGCGAAATGATATCCTGAATCATTCGTAGTAATTTCCGGATGATGGGATGAATAACAACGCTTTTACTTTCCAAACGCTACACCCGGATACCATCATGGATGCGCTGTTTGAGCAGGGGATCCGGGTGGATTCCGGGCTTACCCCGCTCAACAGCTATGAAAACCGTGTCTACCAATTCCAGGACGAAGACCGTCGACGCTTTGTCGTAAAGTTTTACCGCCCTGAGCGTTGGTCCGTCGATCAAATAGAGGAAGAACATCAGTTTGCACTGGAACTGGTGCGTGATGACGTGCCGGTTGCGGCGCCGATGGTGTTTGATGGCCAGACGTTACTGGGGCATCAAGGGTTCCACTATGCGATATTCCCCAGCGTAGGAGGTCGGCAGTTTGAAGCCGACAATATCGATCAAATGGAGTCGGTTGGTCGCTATCTCGGACGTCTGCATCAAACCGGGCGAAAACAGCCTTTTGCTTTTCGACCGACCATTGGCCTCGACGAGTATCTGATTGAACCGCGTAAACTTTTCGACAGTGCATCGATTATTCCATCAGGGCAAAAAGCGGCATTTCTGAAAGCAACGGATGCGCTTATCACCGTGGTTACCGAACGGTGGCATACGCGTTTTGACACTCTGCGCCTGCACGGTGACTGTCATGCCGGAAATATTCTGTGGCGCGATGGTCCGATGTTTGTCGATTTAGATGATGCCCGCAATGGCCCGGCCATTCAGGATTTATGGATGCTGCTTAATGGTGATAAAGCCGAGCAGCGCATGCAGCTTGAAACCATTATCGAAGCTTATGAAGAGTTTACTGAGTTCGACGTCGCTGAATTAGGACTCATAGAACCTTTACGCGCCATGCGTTTAGTTTATTATCTAGCCTGGCTGATTCGACGTTGGGATGATCCTGCGTTTCCAAAAAACTTCCCGTGGTTAACCGGAGAAGATTACTGGCACCGTCAGACGGCGACCTTTATTGAGCAGGCAAAAATTCTGCAACAACCCCCCTTACAATTAACGCCAATGTATTAATCGGAGAGACATGGACATGAAAAAAATATGGCTGGCGCTGGCTGGTATGGTTTTAGCTTTTAGCGCATCGGCAGCGCAGTTCCAGGATGGTAAGCAGTACATCACACTGGAAAAGCCTATTGCGGGTGAACCGCAGGTATTGGAGTTCTTCTCCTTCTACTGCCCGCATTGCTACCAGTTTGAAGAAGTGCTTCACGTGTCTGATAACGTGAAGAAAAAACTGCCTGAAGGCACCAAGATGACCAAATACCACGTTGAGTTTTTGGGACCTCTGGGCAAAGATCTGACTCAGGCGTGGGCGGTTGCGCTGGCGCTGGGCGTAGAAGATAAGGTCACAGTACCGTTGTTTGAAGCGGTGCAGAAAACTCAGACCGTCCAGTCTACCGCTGATATCCGTAAAGTATTTGTTGATGCGGGTATTAAAGGTGAAGACTATGATGCGGCATGGAACAGCTTCGTGGTGAAATCACTGGTCGCTCAGCAGGAAAAAGCGGCTGCCGATCTGCAACTGCAGGGGGTTCCGGCGATGTTTGTGAATGGCAAATATCAGGTGAATCCGCAAGGCATGGATACCAGCAGCATGGATATCTTTGTACAGCAGTATGCCGATACCGTGAAATATCTGGTAGGCCAGAAGTAAACGAAAAAGCCGGTCAGAGACCGGCTTTTTTAGTTGAGGCTTTAATCACATCTATTTGCGCATCTTTCTCGGCCCAGAGCGTATTCAGCCACAGCTGGAACCGACGCTTAAACCCTTTATCGTTGACGTAATCACCGTGTAATTCCTCTTTCACCGGCTCCAGATTCACCCGTACTACAATGCGCGTTAACTTACCGCTCAGCATGTCGTAGAAAGGATGGCTGCTGTTTTGCGGATAACACAGCGTGACGTTCAGCAACTTATCGAATTGCGATCCTAAGACATTCAGCGCCATCGCAATACCGGCAGCCTTAGGTGGCAGCAGGTTTTTATAGGGAGATCGGGTCTGCTGGCATTTCTCGTGGGTGAACCGTGAGCCTTCGACAAAATTCACGATCGTTGTTGGATGCACACGAAACTTCTCACAAGAAAGACGTGTTGTTTCCACATCTTTACCACGTCGTTCAGGGTGACGGAGCAAATAACCGCGCGAATAGCGTTTCATAAATGGCATATCCAGCGCCCAACATGCCAGACCAATAAAAGGCACCCAGGCTAACTGCTGCTTAAGAAAGTATTTATTCATCGGGATATGCTTACGAAACAAAACGCAAAGCACAACGATGTCGGCCCAGCTGTAGTGATTACAGATGAGCAGATACCAATTCTTCTTGCTCAGACCTTCCAGCCCCTCAACATCCCACTTCAGTCGTGGATTAAGGTGTAGCAATAGCGCCAGACCTTCACACCAGCAGTACATCATGAAATTACAAAAGAGGGATACCTTGCGCCAGACGAAAGGAATAGGCAAAAGCAGTTTTACAACTCCGGCCAGGATGATTGGCACGGAACATAAAATCGTGACCAATATGGTCAATGCGATACTCAGCAGCAGCGTTATCGCGGCGAGTATTCTCGCCATAATTAAATTATTCAAAAGGTTAGCCATAAATAGTGCGCTAAAAGGGCGCAAGGGGCTAATTTTATCAGAAAACGAACCAAATGATGGATCTTCGCTGAATAGAAAAAAAGGGAATATCTATCCACATCCAGCTATAAGCTGAAAAGATGATATAAAATTCTGCGTCATGAAATAACATAATGAAAAATATGCAGAATTATTATGATTCATAAATTATCTTGCTGTATTTAAAGGGCTGAAAATTATTTATTCACAAACTTATCCACAGCTCACATTGCGAACAACACAGAAGATCTACAAAAGTTTTTCGACAAATGCGGCGAAAAACTCATGTTTTCATCCTGTCTGTGGCATCCTTTACCCATAATCTGATAAACAGGCATGGACATTATGGTTCAGATCCCAGAAAACCCACTTATCCTTGTAGATGGCTCATCTTACCTGTATCGCGCATACCATGCGTTCCCACCGCTGACCAACAGCACAGGAGAGCCTACGGGCGCGATGTACGGTGTCCTCAACATGCTGCGTAGCTTGATTTTGCAATATAAGCCGACGCATGCGGCGGTGGTATTCGACGCCAAGGGTAAAACCTTCCGTGATGAATTATTCGAGCACTACAAATCGCATCGTCCGCCGATGCCAGACGATCTACGCGCGCAGATTGAACCGCTGCACGCGATGGTAAAAGCCATGGGGTTACCCCTGCTGGCTGTTTCAGGCGTAGAAGCGGACGACGTTATCGGTACGCTGGCACGTGAAGCAGAGCAAATTGGCCGTCCGGTGCTGATCAGTACCGGTGATAAAGACATGGCTCAGCTGGTGACGCCGAATATCACCCTCATCAACACCATGACCAATACGATCCTCGGCCCGGATGAGGTGGTAAATAAGTATGGCGTGCCGCCGGAACTGATTATCGACTTCCTGGCGCTGATGGGCGACTCTTCTGATAACATTCCTGGCGTGCCGGGCGTGGGGGAAAAGACGGCTCAGGCGTTACTCCAGGGGTTGGGCGGGCTGGATACGCTCTATGCTGAATCAGAAAAAATAGCGGGTCTGACGTTCCGTGGCGCAAAAACCATGGCTGGCAAGCTCGAGCAGAATAAAGAGGTGGCTTACCTCTCTTATAAGCTGGCAACCATCAAAACGGATGTCGAGCTGGAATTAACCTGCGAGCAGCTGGAAGTACGACAACCTGCAGTGGACGAGCTGTTAAATCTGTTCAAACAATATGAGTTCAAACGTTGGGTCACCGACGTTGAAGCCGGGAAATGGCTGCAGGCAAAAGGCACAAAACCTGCCGCAAAACCACAGGAAACCATCGTTATTGATGAAACGCCTGAGGAGCCCGCCACGGTTCTCTCATACGATAACTATGTGACGATTCTGGACGAGACGACGCTGGAAGCGTGGATTGCGAAGCTGGAAAAAGCGCCCGTCTTTGCTTTTGATACCGAAACCGACAGCCTGGATAATATCTCCGCGAATCTGGTAGGGCTCTCTTTCGCTATTGAACCGGGTGTGGCGGCGTATGTTCCTGTCGCGCATGACTACCTGGATGCCCCTGACCAAATTTCCCGTGATCGGGCGCTGACGCTGCTGAAGCCGCTACTGGAAGACGAAAAAGCGCATAAAGTTGGGCAAAACCTGAAGTATGACCGTGGCGTCCTGGCGAACTACGGTATCGAACTGCGCGGTATCGTCTTTGATACCATGCTCGAATCCTACATTCTTAACAGCGTTGCCGGGCGACACGATATGGACAGCCTGTCTGACCGCTGGCTGAAACATAAAACGATCACCTTCGAAGAGATCGCCGGGAAAGGTAAAAACCAACTGACCTTTAACCAGATTGCGCTGGAAGAAGCTGGTCGTTATGCCGCGGAGGACGCCGACGTCACGCTACAGCTGCATCTGAAAATGTGGCCAGAGCTGCAAAAACATAAAGGACCGCTAAACGTCTTCGAGAATATCGATATGCCGTTGGTCCCGGTCCTGTCCCGCATCGAGCGCAACGGTGTAAAAATCGACCCTGCCGTGTTGCACAAGCATTCAGCAGAGCTGACGCTGCGTTTGAACGAGCTGGAGCAAAAAGCGCACGAGATTGCCGGGGAAGCCTTTAACCTCTCTTCCACTAAACAGCTGCAAACCATTCTGTTTGAAAAGCAGGGCATCAAGCCGCTGAAGAAAACGCCGGGCGGCGCGCCGTCAACGTCAGAAGAGGTGCTGGAAGAGTTAGCGCTGGATTATCCGCTGCCGAAGGTGATTCTGGAATATCGTGGGCTGGCAAAATTGAAGTCTACTTATACAGATAAACTTCCGCTGATGATCAACCCTAAAACTGGCCGTGTGCATACCTCTTATCATCAGGCAGTTACGGCGACCGGGCGTTTGTCTTCTACCGATCCTAACCTGCAAAATATTCCGGTGCGTAATGAGGAAGGACGCCGTATTCGCCAGGCATTTATTGCACCAGAAGATTATGTCATTGTCTCGGCGGACTACTCGCAGATTGAGCTACGCATTATGGCGCACCTCTCGCGTGATAAGGGGCTGCTTACCGCCTTTGCCGAAGGAAAAGACATTCACCGCGCCACGGCTGCAGAGGTCTTTGGCTTACCTCTTGATTCCGTGACCAGTGAACAGCGCCGCAGCGCGAAGGCCATCAACTTTGGTCTGATCTACGGCATGAGCGCCTTCGGTCTTGCACGCCAGCTCAATATTCCACGCAAAGAAGCACAGAAGTACATGGATCTCTATTTCGAACGCTACCCGGGCGTACTGGAATATATGGAACGCACGCGTGCGCAGGCAAAAGAGCAAGGGTACGTTGAAACGCTGGAAGGACGTCGCCTCTATTTACCGGATATCAAATCCAGTAATGGTGCGCGTCGTGCAGGTGCGGAACGTGCGGCGATTAACGCCCCGATGCAAGGCACCGCTGCGGACATTATTAAGCGCGCTATGATTGCCGTAGACGGCTGGCTGCAAACCGAACAGCCTCGCGTACGTATGATCATGCAGGTACATGATGAACTGGTGTTTGAAGTGCACAAAGATGATCTCGATAGCGTCTCGAAAAAAATCCATCAGCTGATGGAGAACGGAACGCGAATTGATGTGCCGTTGCTGGTGGAAGTCGGAAGCGGTGAAAACTGGGATCAAGCGCACTAAGGGTTTGCTGAATAACGCGCTCTTTTCGTAACTAAGCAACATAAGTTAGCGCTTTTTGTGATGACCATTAAAATTTCCTATGCCGGGAGTGAAAAAAAATTACAAAAAGTGCTTTCTGCGCTGCTCAAAAAAGAGTAAAGTTATTCTCGTAGGGTACAGAGGTAAGATGTTCTATCTTTCAGACCTTTTACTTCACGTAATCGGATTTGGCTGAATATTTTAGCCGCCCCAGTCAGTAATGACTGGGGCGTTTTTTATTGTGCGAAAGAAAGGTTTCGCACATGCTGTAGGCCGGATAAGACGCGCAGCGGCGCCATCCGGCATATCGGTAGGTTATTCCCCGTCCTGCATCTCTTCAATAGGCGCCAGTTCGCTAAACCAGGTATCCAGTTTCTGACGCAGTTTATCCACGCCCAGCTTTTTCAGCGATGAGAATGCTTCTACCTGTACATCGCCATTAAACGCCAGCACTGCTTCACGCACCATATTCAACTGTGCTTTGCGTGCGCCGCTGGCCAGTTTGTCCGCTTTGGTCAGTAATACCAGCACCTGAACGTTGCTCTCTACGGCCCACAAAATCATCTGCTGATCGAGATCTTTCAGTGGATGGCGAATATCCATCAGTACGACTAAACCTTGCAGGCTTTGACGTTTCTCCAGATATTCTGCCAGCGCGCGCTGCCATTTGCGCTTCATCTCTTCCGGAACTTCTGCATACCCGTACCCCGGCAAGTCAACCAGACGTTTACCGTCAACCACTTCAAACAAGTTGATGAGCTGAGTACGGCCCGGCGTTTTAGATGTACGTGCCAGACCCTTTTGATTTGTCAGGGTATTTAGTGCGCTGGATTTGCCTGCGTTGGAACGGCCAGCAAAAGCCACTTCAATTCCTGTATCGGAAGGTAAATGGCGAATATCAGGCGCACTCATCACAAAATGCGTCTGTTGATAATTCAAGTTAGTCAACGTGGTCGTCTCCATCAATCAAGGCTTTGCAGCGATTATACCTGAACACCAGCAAAAGGCGGATTTTTCGACGCGCGGGTTATGTAAGTTAAAAGCGCGGGCTTTGTGAGACATTGCCGATAGTATTTATGCGAGATGAGAGAGTGCATAACAATATAAATTAAATAAATCATATAATTACCATTAAGAAATATTCTGAAAAACTGAAACTGTTAAGTCGGTTACTTGTGCGTGTTACCCAAAAGAGTAAAGTAGCGTCCATAGCAAGGGAGCTAACAGGATAAACGACTCAGGATGAGGGTCAGGAGCGCCAGGAGGCGAAGACGCAGGATTGTCAGGAAGACAAACGTCCGGAGACGTTAGTAAAAGGAAATGGAAACAACACGGAATGTTTCTGGCTAAGGGAAAAACAGGGTGTGTTGATAGCCGACAGGGATTGTAGGGCCCGTTAAGGGTTGAGAGTCAGGAAAAAAGGCGACAGATTACTCTGTCGCCTTTTTTCTTTATTTCTGCTAGATTCCGGCGCAATTATATACTGAATAAAAACAGCCAAAGACGAATCATGATGAAAACAACTTCTACACCTCGCGGGAAAGGTCCTGCAAAGGCGCGTCGTAAGACACGCGAAGAAATTAACCTGGAAGCTCGCGACCGTAAGCGTCAGAAAAAACACCGTGGTCTTGCGGCGGGCAGCCGTGCGACTGGCAGCGACGGTGCATCAGGTGGCGGAAACCAAAACAAACACAAAGATCCTCGTATTGGCAGTAAAACTCCCATTGCATTGGGTGTGACTGAAAAAGTCACCAAACAGCACAAACCGAAGAGTGAGAAACCTATGCTTTCACCACAGGCTGAGTTGGATTTACTGGAAACGGATGAGCGCCTGGATGCGCTGCTGGAACGTCTTGAAGCGGGAGAGATCCTGAGTGCTGAAGATCAGTCCTGGGTGGATGCCAAGCTGGATCGCATCGATGAGCTGATGCAGAAACTGGGGCTCTCTTACGATGATGACGAAGAAATTGACGAAGAAGAAGAAAAGCAGGAAGACATGATGCGCCTGCTGAAGGGCGGTAACTAACGGTTTTGTACCGTGGGTCTTCCCGTCCTGCTTATAACCCTTCCGGTTATATGTTATCTGGTGTGGTTATTCGTTAAACTACAGCGATTGTCGCGGCGCCAAAAGTGGCTGCGCAACCGGCTTATCACTCGCAGTGGGGGTAAGCCGGTACGCCGTACCCGCCAGAAACGCCATCGGAAGGAGTGAGCATGTCTGAGCAGCTAATCGACTGGGACCTGGCCCTGATCCAGAAATATAACTATTCCGGGCCACGATACACCTCGTATCCGACCGCGCTGGAGTTTTCTGCAGACTACGGTGCTGAAGCATTTCTGCAAGCCGTAGCGCGTTACCCTGAACGTCCACTCTCTTTGTACGTCCATATCCCGTTCTGCCATAAATTGTGCTATTTCTGCGGCTGCAACAAAATTGTGACCCGCCAGCAGCATAAGGCCGATCAATATCTGGACGTTTTAGAACAAGAGATTATTCATCGCGCGCCGCTGTTTGCTGGCCGTCATGTTAGCCAGTTGCATTGGGGCGGCGGTACGCCAACCTATCTGAATAAAACGCAGATTAGCCGCTTAATGACGCTGCTGCGTGATAACTTCGATTTTAACGCGGATGCAGAAATCTCGATCGAAGTTGATCCGCGTGAAATCGAACTCGATGTGCTCGATCATTTACGTGCTGAAGGCTTTAACCGCCTGAGCATGGGGGTGCAGGACTTCAATAAAGAAGTTCAGCGCCTGGTAAACCGTGAGCAGGACGAGGAGTTTATCTTTGCACTGATTAATCGTGCGCGTGAGATTGGCTTTACCTCGACCAACATTGACCTCATCTATGGTCTGCCAAAACAGACGCCGGAAAGCTTTGCCTTTACCCTGAAGCGGGTGGCTGAGCTCAATCCCGACCGCCTGAGTGTCTTTAACTATGCGCACCTGCCAACGTTGTTTGCCGCGCAGCGTAAAATCAAAGATGCTGACCTGCCCAGCCCACAACAGAAGCTGGATATTTTGCAGGAGACCATCTCCTCGCTGACCGAAACAGGTTATCAGTTCATTGGGATGGATCACTTTGCCCGCCCGGATGACGAGCTGGCGATTGCCCAGCGCGAGGGTGTTCTGCACCGTAATTTCCAGGGTTATACCACCCAGGGCGATACCGACCTGCTGGGCATGGGCGTTTCCGCCATCAGTATGATTGGCGACAACTACGCGCAGAACCAAAAAGAGCTGAAGCACTATTATCAGCAGGTGGATGAGCAGGGAAATGCGCTGTGGCGCGGTATTGCACTGACCCAAGATGACTGTATTCGCCGGGATGTGATTAAACTACTGATCTGCAACTTCCGCCTCGACTACGCCGTCGTAGAACAGCAATGGGATCTGAACTTTGCTGACTATTTTGCTGAAGACCTGAAGCTGTTGGCTCCGCTGGCGAAAGATGGGCTGGTGGATGTGAATGAGAAGGGGATTCAGGTGACGCCAAAAGGTCGTCTGCTGATCCGCAATATTTGCATGTGCTTTGATGCGTACCTGCGCCAGAAAGCACGGATGCAGCAGTTCTCGCGGGTCATCTAATGACGTTGCCCGGTGGCACTTCGCTTACCGGGCCTACGACATCTCAATATGTAGGTCGGGTAAGCGAAGCGCCACCCGACAAACCCGCTAGCTAAACAGCCCAACCAGCGCCGCACACAGCACCGCGGCAACCGCAGTTTGCGGCGTATGGCTTTCAACCGAGCCGCTCGACAGCAGATTAATAATTGATTCCAGCATGATGACTTCCCCCGTTTTCCGGGCACGATCATACTTAACTCATCGGAACAGTAAAGCGCAAAATAGCAGCGCTTTGCGCTCAATTATCAATCTTTACACAGCGAAAATCCCTTACTCCATGCCAAGCTCTTTTAACTTACGTGTCAGGGTATTACGCCCCCATCCGAGTAAGCGCGCCGCTTCCTGTTTATGGCCCTGAGTATGGCGCAGCGCGGTGGTTAACAGCGTGCGTTCCATTTCAGGCTGCGCTTCAGAGAGTAAGTTTTGATGACCGGAGCGTAGTGCCCGGTCAGCCCATTGTGCCAGCAGTGTTGCCCAGCTGTCAGGCTGCATATGTGAGGGCGCGTCTGGAACGCTTGCTTCAAATAGCTCAGCCGGCAGGTCCTGAATCAGCACTTCCTGCCCGGCGGCCATCACGGTTAACCAGCGGCAAGTGTTCTCTAGTTGACGAACGTTACCCGGCCAGGCCAGACGCGTCAGTGCGGCCTCGGTTTCAGGGTGTAACTGCTTGGCTTCCACACCCAGCTCGTGAGCGGCTTCCTGCAGGAAATGACGCGCCAGGCGAGGGATGTCTTCCCGTCGCTCGCGCAGCGGTGGTAAATGAACGCGAATGACGTTCAGTCGGTGGAACAAGTCCTCGCGGAACTTGCCTTCCTGTACCCGCAGTTCCAGATTCTGGTGCGTAGCCGCGATAATGCGCACGTCCACCTTCACCGGCGCATAGCCGCCGACGCGGTAAAACTGTCCGTCGGCCAATACACGCAGCAATCGCGTTTGCACGTCCAGCGGCATATCGCCAATCTCATCGAGAAACAGCGTGCCGCCATCCGCCTGTTCGAAGCGTCCCTGACGAATGGTATTGGCGCCGGTAAAGGCGCCTTTTTCGTGGCCAAACAGTTCAGATTCGATTAAATCCTTCGGAATTGCCGCCATGTTAAGGGCGATAAATGGCGATTTGGCACGCGGGCTGTGACGGTGGAGAGCATGAGCGACCAACTCTTTACCGGTCCCGGACTCACCGTTGATCAAGACGCTAATTGAAGAGCGGGAAAGCCGGCCAATTATGCGAAAGACATCCTGCATTGCTGGGGCTTCACCAATGATATCGGTGGTGGGGCCGTTGATCTGAACATTACGCGGCTGCTGCTGTTCCTGATAATGGCTTATGGCGCGTTCAACCAGCGCCACAGCTTCGTCAATATCAAACGGCTTGGGCAGGTAATCGAACGCCCCTTGCTGGTAGGCGCTGACGGCGGCGTCCAGATCGGAGTGCGCGGTCATGATGATGACCGGAAGCATCGGATGACGCTGTTTAATTTGTTTTAACAGCGTCAGGCCGTCCATCCCCGGCATGCGAATATCCGACAACAGCACGTCCGGCGTTTTACTGGCGAGCGCGTCCAGTACCTCTTTACCGCTTTCAAATGTGGTGCAGTTGAGTCCTGCCCCTGCGAGCGCACGTTCAAGCACCCAACGGATGGAACTATCGTCATCAACGACCCAGACTATTCCTCGTTGCATAAACGTCACCTCTATTTCCTGATAGGCAGGTAAACCGAGAACTCGGTATGACCCGGCCAACTGGTAAATTCAATTTTGCCGGAATGTTGATCAATCAAATTACGGGCGATAGATAATCCCAGCCCGGTTCCCCCCTCGCGACCGCTGACCATTGGGTAGAACAGCGTATCCTGTAAATGTGGAGGAATACCCGGACCGTTGTCCTCAACGTCAATACGCGCCGCCAGGCGGTAACGCATGCCGTGCAATGTGAGCTGAAACGCGGTGCGGGTACGCAGAATAATCTCGCCACCTTCCGGTCCCAGCGCTTGTAACGCATTACGCACGATATTCAGCAGAACCTGTTCTATCTGGTCAGGATCGTGCAGTATTTCTGGCAGACTCGGGTCGTAATCGCGGATCAACGTGACGTTCTCCGGGAGTTCCATCGACACCAGTGCCACAACGCGCTCTGCCACCTTGTGAATACTTTCCGTGATGTGCATACCGGGTTGCTGCGGCCCCAGCAGGCGGTCGACCAGGTTACGCAGGCGGTCTGCCTGCTCAATAATGACTTGGGTATATTCCTTGAGGGCTGGATCCGGTAGCGCTTTACTGAGCAGTTGTGCTGCACCGCGTAATCCACCCAACGGGTTTTTAATTTCATGCGCCAGACCACGTACCAGATCGCGGGCGGCTATTTGCTGGGCATGCTGGAGCTGCTCCTGACTCAGACGGCGCTGGTTATCCATGGGCGCCATCTCCAGCAGAATAAGGCCATCAGGCAGCCTCTGGGCGGTCACAGAGAGGATATGCGAGTGGCTATCTATCACCAGCGTCACTTCGTTGTCCGTAAAGCCCTGACCCGCTTCCAGGCTCTCTCGCATCAGCCCGATGTTTAATGAGAAATAACTCAGCAGTTCAGAAAGCGGCGTGCCAAACAGTTTGCGGGAACTTTGGGCAAGCAGCTGCTGTGCCGCGGGGTTGGCGTAATGCACCGCCAGCTCATCGTCGACAAGTAAAATGCTGTTAATTAACGAATTGAGGATCTGCCCAGCATCGGGCAGCGTGCCGGTTGCCATTCAGCAGTCTCCTGAAAAAGGTTGCACCAATTTAGTGCATTATAGCTTTCACGTAGAAAAAGCGCGAAGGATCAGTTCGTTGGCGGAGAAAAAAGCCCATCGTGTGATGGGCTGAAAGTTTCCACGGCAACTCAATTCCAGGTTATCGCGCCAGCGCGTGACGCGACCTTATCTGGAAAGTACAACTCAAACGATTAAACGCTGTAGTACAACTCAAACTCTACCGGGTGCGGGGTCATGCGCACGCGGTCATCTTCTTCGCGACGCAGCGTAATGTACGCATCGATCGCTTCATTGGTGAACACGCCGCCTGCAGTCAGGAACTCGCGGTCCAGATCCAGTTCGTTCAGTGCTTCTTCCAGAGAGCCAGCAACCTGTGGGATCTCTTTTGCTTCTTCCGGTGGCAGGTCGTACAGGTTTTTGTCCATTGCTTCGCCCGGGTGGATCTTGTTCTTGATACCATCAAGACCAGCCATCAGCAGTGCTGCAAAGCACAGGTACGGGTTAGCCGCCGGGTCCGGGAAGCGCACTTCGATACGACGCCCTTTTGGAGACGCAATAACTGGGATACGGATGGAAGCGGAACGGTTACGGGCAGAGTACGCCAGCATAACCGGTGCTTCGTAACCCGGGACCAGACGCTTGTAGGAGTTGGTAGTCGGGTTCGCCAGGGCGTTGATGGCTTTAGCGTGTTTGATAACACCACCGATGTAGAACAGTGCCTGCTCAGACAGACCCGCATATTTGTCACCGGAGAACAGGTTTACGCCGTTCTTGGACAGGGACATGTGGCAGTGCATGCCGGAACCGTTATCACCGAACATTGGTTTTGGCATAAAGGTTGCCGTTTTACCGAAACGGTGCGCGACGTTGTGAACCACATATTTGTAGATCTGAATTTCGTCCGCTTTTTTGGTCATGGTGTTAAAGCGGGTAGCAATTTCGTTCTGGCCCGCAGTCGCCACTTCGTGGTGATGTGCTTCAACCACCAGTCCCATCTCTTCCATAATCAGACACATGGTAGAACGGATGTCCTGGGAAGAATCAACCGGAGGAACCGGGAAATAGCCGCCTTTCACGCCAGGACGGTGACCTTTGTTACCACCTTCATATTTGGTGGAGGAGTTCCATGCACCTTCGATATCATCGATAGCGACGTGGGAACCGGAAATAGAGCTACCGAAACGGATGTCGTCGAACAGGAAGAATTCTGGCTCTGGCCCGAACAGCACGGTGTCTGCGATGCCGGTGGTACGCAGGTATTCTTCAGCACGTTTTGCGATGGAGCGCGGGTCGCGGTCGTAACCCTGCAGTGTGCCTGGTTCCAGGACATCACAACGGATGATCAGAGTTGACTCTTCAAAGAACGGGTCAATAAGTGCAGTAGAAGCATCTGGCATCAGAACCATGTCTGATTCGTTAATGCCTTTCCAGCCACCGATTGAGGAGCCGTCAAACATTTTGCCTTCTTCAAAGAATTCGGCATTTACCTGATGAGCAGGAATCGTGACGTGCTGTTCTTTACCTTTAGTGTCAGTGAAGCGCAAATCAACAAACTTCACTTCGTGTTCGTTCAGCATCGTCAAAACGTGTTCAGCGGACATACTTACTCTCCCGGATTGGTCATTGTCGTCGTGGTAACGAGGTCTTCAATTCTGCAAAAATTGGCCGTGTCGCCGTAAAAAATATAAAGCGAAATCTGTGCCAACTTTTAAATTGCCCCCAAAAGGCGTTATCATGCGCATCATCGTGCAAAGGGGTTGCACCATGAAGGTTGTATTGCACCATTATAGTGCTTCTATGTGAACATTAAGCACTATAATGGTGCAATTGACATGAGATTACCCCTTTTAACGCTCCGTGAATGTGATCACAAAGAAACTCTGCAATACTTGTTTGCGGAGGATGTTTGTGATCCTGTTTTGTACTGCGATTAATCCGTGTACAATAACGCGCTATTTCTAAAATGCCTGAGGCAAAGTTGTGATCGAAAATTTGCGTAACATCGCCATCATCGCGCACGTAGACCATGGTAAAACCACCCTGGTAGACAAGCTGCTCCAACAATCCGGTACATTCGACTCTCGTGCCGAAACCCAAGAGCGCGTGATGGACTCCAACGATTTGGAGAAAGAGCGTGGGATTACCATCCTCGCTAAAAACACCGCTATCAAGTGGAATGACTACCGTATCAACATCGTTGATACCCCGGGACACGCCGACTTCGGTGGTGAAGTTGAACGTGTAATGTCCATGGTAGACTCCGTGCTGCTGGTGGTTGATGCAATGGACGGTCCGATGCCGCAGACGCGCTTCGTGACCAAAAAAGCCTTTGCTCATGGCCTGAAGCCAATTGTTGTTATCAACAAAGTTGACCGTCCTGGCGCGCGTCCTGACTGGGTTGTTGACCAGGTATTCGACCTGTTCGTTAACCTCGACGCGACCGACGAACAGCTGGACTTCCCGATCGTTTACGCTTCAGCGCTGAACGGTATCGCAGGTCTGGATCACGAAGATATGGCGGAAGACATGACCCCGCTGTATCAGACCATCGTTGACCGTGTACCGGCTCCGAACGTTGACCTTGATGGCCCGCTGCAGATGCAAATCTCTCAGCTGGACTACAACAACTACGTGGGTGTTATCGGCATCGGTCGCATCAAGCGCGGTAAAGTTAAACCGAACCAGCAGATCACTATCATTGATAGCGAAGGCAAAACTCGCAACGGTAAAGTCGGTAAAGTTCTGACCCATCTGGGTCTTGAGCGTATCGAGAGCGACGTTGCAGAAGCGGGCGACATCATCGCGATCACTGGTCTGGGCGAACTGAACATCTCCGACACCATCTGCGATCCGCAGAATGTTGAAGCGCTGCCGGCGCTGTCTGTTGATGAGCCGACCGTGACCATGTTCTTCAACGTAAACACCTCTCCGTTCTGCGGTAAAGAAGGTAAGTACGTTACTTCTCGTCAGATCCTTGACCGCCTGAAAAAAGAACTGGTACACAACGTTGCACTGCGTGTTGAAGAGACTCCGGATGCAGACGCATTCCGCGTGTCTGGTCGTGGTGAACTGCACCTGTCCGTTCTGATTGAAAACATGCGTCGTGAAGGTTTCGAGATGGCGGTTTCCCGTCCGAAAGTTATCTTCCGCGAAATCGATGGCCGTAAACAAGAGCCATTCGAAAACGTAACGCTGGACGTCGAAGAGCAGCACCAGGGTTCTGTTATGCAGGCACTGGGCGAGCGTAAAGGCGACCTGAAAAACATGAATCCAGATGGTAAAGGCCGCGTACGTCTCGACTACGTGATCCCAAGCCGTGGTCTGATCGGCTTCCGTTCAGAATTCATGACCATGACCTCCGGTACCGGTCTGCTGTACTCCACCTTCAGCCATTACGACGATGTTCGTCCGGGCGAAGTGGGCCAGCGTCAGAACGGCGTGCTGATCTCTAATGGTCAGGGTAAAGCTGTTGCGTTTGCACTGTACAGCCTGCAGGACCGCGGTAAGCTGTTCCTGGGTCACGGCGCAGAAGTTTATGAAGGCCAGATCATCGGTATTCACAGTCGTTCTAACGACCTGACTGTAAACTGCCTGACCGGTAAGAAACTGACCAACATGCGTGCTTCCGGTACTGATGAAGCCACCACGCTGGTTCCAGCTCAGAAAATGACTCTGGAACAGGCTCTGGAATTCATCGATGACGACGAACTGGTAGAAGTAACACCAACGTCTATCCGTATTCGTAAACGTCACCTGACTGAAAACGATCGTAAACGTGCGATGCGTGGTCCGAAAGAAGACTAATTAACGTGCTTTAATGACAAGACCCTGCCTTAAGAGGTGGGGTTTTTTTTTGCCCGCAATCCCTGGTTCCCGGCGGGATTACGTTGACGAATTAGACAATGACGAGTAATCAGTTGACCGTTGAGAATGCGAAAGAGAAGTTAGATCGTTGATTTAAAGATGGGATCACCACTCCGGGCGGACAGCTGCCCTCGGAAAGAGAATTGGGAGAGTTGCTGGGGATTTATCGAGAAAAATCGGGTCTCTCAGTACCCAGAAGTTGCCGCACAACAGCGGGATTATCGGCCCTTCAGCCACCGCGTTTGTGGCTGATTTTCGGGCAGATTATCTGGTGACCAGCGTCGGGGCGATAGAAAACGATGGCGCGCTGCTGGAATTTGATGTCAACGAAGCCAGCGTGGTGAAAACGATGATGGCCCATTCGCGGCATATTCTGCTGGCTGCCGATCATACGAAATACACGGCTTCCGCAGCGGTAGAGATTGGTAACGTGTCTCAGGTGACGGCGTTGTTTACCGATGAGTATCCCGGTCCGGCATTGCACAACCTGCTCCAGTCGCAGCAGGTGGAAATTGTGCAGGTGAGTCCCTCCCAGGATGACGCTCTGGCAATGTAATCCCCTCTAGTGGTGACTCGGAAACGTCAAAGCCATCACGCACGCATAGTCAAACTTCTCCTTTCCCGCTACAGTTATTCATCCATGGCGAGTAAGGAGAAGGACATGCTCTATATCTTTGATTTGGGTAATGTGATTGTCGATATCGACTTCAATCGCGTGTTAGGCACATGGAGCGATCTGAGCCGTGTCCCGCTGGCTTCGCTAAAGCAAAGTTTCACCATGGGGGACGCTTTTCGCCAACATGAGCGGGGTGAAATAACCGATGAGGCGTTTGCCGAGGCGCTGTGTCATGACATGGCGCTGCCGTTGAGTTACGAACAGTTTTCCCATGGCTGGCAGGCCGTTTTTGTTGCGCTACGCCCCGACGTCATCGACATCATGCATAAACTGCGTGAGCAGGGGCATCGTGTCGTGGTGCTGTCGAATACCAACCGCCTGCATACGACATTTTGGCCGGATGAGTACCCAGAAGTTCGCCAGGCTGCGGACCATATCTATCTTTCCCAGGAACTCGGCATGCGTAAACCCGAAGCGCGGATTTACCAGCATGTTCTGCAGTCCGAAGGTTTTTCTGCCGCAGATACGGTCTTTTTTGATGATAACGCCGATAATATTGAAGGGGCTAACCAGTTAGGGATCACCAGCATCCTGGTCGTTGATAAAACGACCATACCTGACTATTTCGCGACGGTGTTATGCTAAAAAACGTGCATCAAAAAGCCAGGCACCATACGCGTCCTGTACGGGCCTGGCTGAAGTTATTATGGCAACGCATTGATGAGGATAACATGACGACACTGGCGGGCAACCTGGCTTACGTCTCGTTGCTTTCGTTAGTGCCGCTTATCGCCGTTGTTTTTGCGCTTTTCGCCGCATTTCCCATGTTTTCCGACGTCAGCATTCAGCTGCGACATTTTATATTCGCTAATTTTATTCCGGCCACCGGCGATGTTATTCAGCGCTATATCGAACAGTTTGTCGCGAACTCGAACAAAATGACCGCCGTCGGCGCATGTGGGCTGATTGTGACGGCGCTGTTGCTGATGTATGCCATCGACAGCGCACTGAATACCATTTGGCGCAGCAAACGCACCCGGCCCAAAGTGTATTCGTTTGCGGTGTACTGGATGATTTTAACGCTGGGCCCGTTGTTGGCGGGTGCCAGTCTGGCGATCAGCTCTTATCTTTTGTCCCTGCGCTGGGCCAGCGATCTCAATACCGTTATTGATAACGTCCTGAGGGTATTGCCGCTGGTGCTCTCCTGGCTCTCATTCTGGCTGCTGTACAGCATTGTACCTACCACGCGCGTACCCAATCGTGATGCGGTGATCGGCGCTTTTGTCGCCGCGGTGCTGTTCGAAGCTGGGAAGAAAGGATTTGCACTCTATATCACGATGTTTCCGTCTTATCAGTTGATCTACGGCGTGCTGGCGGTGATCCCCATTTTATTCGTCTGGGTATACTGGACGTGGTGTATCGTCTTGCTAGGCGCGGAAATAACTGTCACTCTCGGTGAATACCGCAAACTCAAACAAGCCGCAGAACAAGAAGAAGCAGAATAAATATGATTGCATTGATTCAGCGCGTAACCCGTGCCAGCGTCACCGTGGAGGATGAGGTGACGGGTGAAATTGGCCCAGGACTTTTAGTTTTATTAGGTGTCGAAAGGGATGATGACGAACAGAAAGCGAACCGCCTTTGCGAGCGCGTGCTCGGCTATCGAATTTTTAGCGATGCCGAAGGTAAGATGAACCTGAACGTACAACAGGCGGGTGGCAGCGTGCTGGTGGTCTCACAGTTTACGCTGGCGGCAGATACCGAACGGGGCATGCGCCCGGGCTTCTCAAAGGGCGCTGCGCCCGATCGTGCAGAAGCGTTATATGAATACTTTGTTGAGCGCTGTCGCCAACAGGAGATGAATACGCAAACCGGACGATTCGCTGCGGATATGCAAGTTTCACTGGTTAATGATGGCCCCGTGACGTTCTGGTTACAGGTATGAACCAGCTTCCGGCGTGGTCGCGGGTAACAAGAGAGAATACAACTATGTATCACCTTCGAGTGCCGCAAACAGAAGAAGAATTGGCGCGTTACTACCAGTTTCGCTGGGAGATGTTGCGTAAACCGCTGCATCAGCCAAAAGGCTCCGAGCGGGATGCCTGGGATGCGATGGCGCACCACCAGATGGTGGTGGATGAAGAGGGCAATCTGGTCGCGGTAGGGCGTTTGTATATCAATGCGGATAACGAAGCCTCCATACGCTTTATGGCTGTAGACCCGTCCGTGCAGGAGAAGGGCTTAGGCACGCTGATGGCGATGACCCTGGAATCTGTGGCGCGTCAGGAAGGGGTCAAGCGCGTAACCTGTAGCGCCCGTGAAGATGCGGTCGAATTTTTTGCCAAGCTGGGTTTTGTGAGCCAGGGTGAAATCACCACGCCGCAAACCACGCCGGTACGCCACTTTTTGATGATCAAGCCCATTGCCACACTGGATGATATTCTTCATCGCGGTGACTGGTGTGGACAGCTTCAGCAAGCCTGGTACGAACATATTCCGCTGAGCGAGAAAATGGGCGTGCGTATTCAGCAGTATACCGGGCAAAAATTCATTACCACTATGCCCGAAACCGGCAATCAAAACCCGCACCATACCCTGTTTGCCGGGAGCCTGTTTTCTCTGGCTACGTTAACCGGTTGGGGGCTGATCTGGCTAATGCTGCGCGAGCGCCATTTGGGCGGAACGATTATCCTCGCCGATGCGCATATCCGCTACAGCAGACCGATCACCGGCAAGCCGACGGCCATTGCCGATCTGGGTTCGCTGAGTGGCGATCTTGACCGTCTGGCGAGAGGCCGTAAGGCGCGTGTCCAGATGCAGGTAGAGGTCTTTGGCGATGATGCGGCAGGTGTGGTGTTTGAAGGCACCTACATTGTGCTACCCGCAAAACCATTTGGTGCCTACGAAGAAGGAGGAAACGAAGAGGAGTAGGGGCAAATCCCTGTTTTTCATTCTACCCCGTTCGCTATTGCTAACGATTCCAGACGAGTTATTCAGGCATTAAGCGTCTAAAGGACAACCCGGCAGCGTGAAATGCTCACCGGGTTGTGAGTAGACTTACTCCCCTTCACCCGGGAACAGGAACGGGTTGATGGAGCTGCGGGCAAAGCCCTCTTGCTCCATGTGCGCGTCCAGCATCAGCGAGGCGAGGTCGTCGGCAACGGCTTCGACATTGGGGTCTTTTTCCTGATACAGAATCTTCAGGTAAGTCCCGCAGTCGCCGCAGCTTTCAGCTTTAATCGCAGACTGTTCGTTATCCAGTGACCAGTAGTTCAAATCACGGCTTTGCTCGCAGTTGCTGCACTTCACGCGCACCACGTGCCACTCGGTTTCACACAGGTTGCAGTGCAGATAGCGCAGCCCCTGAGTGGTACCGATTTGCACCATGCTGGAGACTGGCATCGAACCGCACACCGGGCAGAACTGGCGCTGTTCACCGTATTCCGCTCGGGCTTTGCCGGGGATCAGGCTGGCCATTTGTGCCCAGTAGAGCGACAGCGCGGCCCAGATGAACGGCGCTTTATCACTGCTGACCGACGCAAAATCAGAAGCAAACAGCGCGCTGGCCATCAGTTCCAGCTCTTGCTCGGAGGCTTTTTCCAGATTCTCGATCACCGCTAACGCAGGGCCGCTCATTTCTGGTTTCAGCTCAGCAATTAACGATTGCAGCAGTTTTTGCCAGTGCTTATCGCGTGGCAGAACGTGGATATCCAGCGGCGGTTTGCCCTGATCGTTCGCTTCTTTGATGCGCGCGGTCAGGTCCATCTGCAGCGGATGGTCGTACAGCACCACTTCCTGCGCATGAGCGATCAGCGCAGCAAAGCGCAGATAATCACCCAACGGGTTGTTTTCGGCCAGCTCGCGCAGACGCTCAGCACGGCGGTTATACAAATTTTTGAGTCTGGGGAACAATAACGGCGGAATCATATCCGCCGTGCGTTTCTCGCTCGAACCCAGCTCATCTTGCGGGATTATGCGAATACTCATTCAGATGACTTTTCCTGTTTCTGGCGGACTTCACGGTACCAGCGTGGGTGATGTTTCTTCGCCCATGAGCTGGTGACCCATCCTTCCACCATCGCGGTAATGGTGCCTTTCACCCAAAGGGCGGCGTAAATGTGCACCATGATAACCACAATTAACGCTACTGCGGCAAATGAATGCAGCATTAACGCGAATCGGATCACCGGGATTGAGAAAGCAGGCGCAAAATACGGGCGCCAGATGATCACTCCGCTCACCAGCAACAGGACCAGGAAGATAATCGCCGCCCAGAATACGCATTTCTGGCCGAAGTTATAACGTCCCGTGTCACCTACTTCCTCGTTGACGACGATCTTACGAATATTCTTCGCCCAAAAGATATCATCCCGATTGATTAGATTGTGGTGCCAGTAACGGAAAAACATGATGATAAACGAGGCAAACATAATCACGCCGACAAACGGGTGCAGAATTCGCGCCAGCTGCGGGGTGCCCATGATTTGCATCAGCCAGTTGAAGGATGGGAAGAAAAAGCCCAGCCCGCTTATCGCCGCCAACATGAAGCAGAAGGCGGTGACCCAGTGGTTGATGCGTTCCGGCGCTGTATAGCGCACGATGGTGTCACGTCGTTTCATTTGCGCACCTCGTCTTTTTCTTCATGCAGATTGTCTTCTTCCTCTTCCGCACGGTTCGGACCTACGCCGACGTAGTGGAAGATGCTGGCCGCAAATGTCGCTGCAAAGCCGACCGCTGCGAGGGGTTTCCAGATGCCTTTCCAGAACTTCACGGTGGCGCTGATTTCCGGGTTTTCCGGCAGGCCATGGTACAGATTCGGCTTGTCGGCATGATGCAGTACGTACATAACGTGCGTACCGCCAACGCCTATCGGATCGTACAGTCCGGCGTTATCGTAGCCACGGGTTTTCAGCTCTGCCACGCGCTCGCCTGCCAGCGTTTTCATCGACTCTTTGGTGCCGAAATGAATCGCGCCGGTTGGGCAGGTTTTCACGCAGGCCGGTTCTTGTCCTACCACAACACGGTCAACGCACAGCGTACATTTATAGACGCGATTGTCTTCCGGGTTGAGGCGCGGCACGTCGAACGGACAGCCTGCAATGCAGTAGCCGCAGCCAATGCACTGCTCGGACTGGAAGTCGACAATGCCGTTGGCATACTGAATGATTGCCCCTTCCGCCGGACACGCCTTCAGGCAGCCCGGATCGGCACAGTGCATGCAGCCATCCTTGCGGATCAGCCACTCCAGTTTGTCGTCTTGTTCCACTTCCGAGAAGCGCATCACCGTCCAGGATTTGGCGGTCAAATCGGCGGGGTTGTCGTACACCCCAACGTTGCTGCCGATTTCATCGCGGATATCGTTCCACTCTGAGCAGGCCACCTGACAGGCTTTACAACCGATGCAGGTGGTGACGTCGATGAGCTTGGCCACT
>NZ_SZXN01000074.1:35432-39579 GCF_005281195.1 Citrobacter sp. wls613 | reverse complement strand
TCCCGCGCCTGAGGCGCGGGGGTGAAACCGTTAGTGGCGGATCGACGAATGATGTCTTGCGATTGATAAGCCATAGGTCGTCTCCGTTACACCTTTTCCACGTTCACGAGGAAGGACTTAAATTCCGGCGTCTGCGTGTTCGCATCACCGACGAATGGCGTTAACGTGTTAGCGATAAAGCCTTTTTTCGCCACACCTTCGTAGCCCCAGTGGATCGGAATACCGATGGTGTCGATATCCTGACCGTTGGCCTTCAGCGTGCGAATACGTTTGGTCACCACCGCTTTGGCTTTGATGTAGCCGCGGTTAGAAGAGACCTTAACGGTATCGCCGTGGGAGATGCCGAGCTTGTTTGCCAGCTTCTCGCCAATTTCCACAAACTGTTCCGGCTGAGCGATGGCGTTTAGCAGCGCGTGCTTGGTCCAGTAGTGGAAGTGCTCGGTCAGACGGTAGGTCGTCCCGACGTACGGGAACTTATCCGCTTTGCCCAGTGCTTCTTCATCGCCTTTAAAGATACGGGCAGCCGGGTTAGAGATAACGTTCGGGTGCAGCGGGTTGGTGCCCAGCGGTGTTTCAAACGGCTCGTAGTGTTCCGGGAACGGCCCTTCCGCCATCTTATCGATAGCAAACAGGCGTCCCATCCCTTCGGGCTGCATGATAAACGGCCCGATGTTGCTGCCCGGTGCGGCGGCGCTGTAGTCCGGAATATCCATCCCGCTCCATTTCGCCCCATCCCATTTCAGGATCTGACGTTTTGGATCCCACGGATTCCCCTGCGGGTCAGCGGAGGCGCGGTTATACAGAATGCGGCGGTTGAGCGGCCATGCCCATGCCCAGCCCAGCGTATTGCCCAGGCCCGACGGGTCGGCGTTATCACGACGCGCCATCTGGTTGCCTTCCGGTGTCCAGCTACCGGCAAATATCCAGCAGCCACTGGAAGTGGTGCCGTCATCGCGCAGTTGGGCAAATGAACTAAGCTGTTGGCCTTTCTTGACGATCACCGCACCGGTGGCCGGGTCGGTGATATCAGCCAGGGCTTTACCGTTGCTCTCCATCGCTACTTCTTCTGAAGCAGGTTCATGCGGCGTGGAGTAGTTCCAGGTCATGCTCAGCACCTGTTCCGGGTTCGCTCCCCCCTGTTCGGCGTACATCTTGCGCATGCGCAGGAAGATACCGGCGAGGATTTCACCGTCGGTGGCGGCAATCCCTGGGGCATCCGCGCCTTTCCAGTGCCACTGCAGCCAGCGTCCGGAGTTAACGATTGAGCCGTTTTCTTCGGCGAAGCAGGTGGACGGCAGACGGAACACTTCGGTCTGGATTTTTGACGGATCCACATCGTTCGACTCACCGTGGTTTTGCCAGAAGGTGGACGTTTCGGTGTTGAGTGGGTCGATAGTCACCAGGAACTTCAGTTTTGACAGTGAAGCCACGACCTTGTTTTTGTTCGGGAATGAGGCGACCGGGTTGAAGCCCTGGCAGATGTAGCCATTCACTTTGCCCTGGTTCATCATCTCGAAGTACTGCAGCACGTCGTACCCTTTATCCCACTTCGGCAGCCAGTCGAAGCCCCAGCTATTTTCCGCTGTCGCTTTATCACCAAAGAAGGCCTTCATCATCGAGACGAAGAATTTCGGGTAGTTGCCCCAGTAGTTTACCTGACCTTCCAGCAACGGTTTTGGCGTGTTGGCCGCAAGGTAAGCTTGCAGGTCGGTTTGCTTTTCGCTTGGCAGCGTCATGTAACCAGGCAGGCTCTGCGACAGCAGGCCTAAGTCAGTCAGACCCTGAATATTGGAGTGACCGCGCAGGGCGTTAACGCCACCGCCTGCCATCCCCATATTGCCGAGCAGAAGCTGGATCATCGCCATGGTGCGAATGTTCTGCGCGCCCACGGAGTGCTGCGTCCAGCCCAGCGCGTACAGGAACGACGCGGTTTTGTCTTTGGCGCTGGTTTCAGCGATGTATTCGCAGACTTTCAGGAAATCAGCCTTCGGCGTACCGCAAATGTTTTCGACAACATCCGGCGTGTAGCGGGAAACGTGCTGTTTCAGCAGATTCCACACGCAGCGCGGGTGTTGCAGCGTAACATCGCGTTTGGCGAAGCCTTTTTCATCCAGCTCGTAGTTCCAGCTGGTTTTATCGTACTTGCGTTTGTCCGCGTCATAGCCGGTGAACAGGCCATCTTCGAAGCCATAATCTTCACGCACAATCAGACTGGCGTTGGTGTAGGCTTCGGTATATTCGCGGTTGAATTTTTCGTTATTCAGCAGGTACAGCAAGACGCCTGACAAGAAGGCAATGTCAGTACCGGAACGAATGGGTGCATAGAAATCTGCCACCGCTGCGGTTCGCGTAAAGCGAGGATCGACCACAATCAGCTTCGCGCCGTTGTGAATTTTGGCTTCCATCGCCCAGCGGAATCCGACCGGGTGAGCTTCAGCGGCGTTACCGCCCATCACCACAACGAGGTTGGCATTTTTAATGTCGACCCAGTGGTTGGTCATCGCACCGCGACCAAATGTTGGAGCAAGACTTGCTACCGTTGGTCCGTGTCAGACGCGCGCCTGGTTGTCGACCGCGAGCATACCCAGCGCGCGGGAGAATTTTTGCGTTAAATAGCCGGTTTCATTACTGGAGGCGGAAGCACACAGCATCCCGGTGGAAAGCCAGCGGTTAACGGTGACGCCTTCGGCGTTCTGCGCAACGTAGTTAGCGTCGCGGTCTTCTTTCATCAGCTTCGCGATGCGGTCAAATGCCTCATCCCAGCTAATTTGTTGCCACTTATCGGAGCCTGGTGCACGGTATTCCGGGAATTTCAGCCGGCTTTCGGAGTGGATGAAATCCACCAGACCAGCCCCTTTCGGGCACAGCGCGCCACGGTTCACCGGATGGTCCGGATCGCCCTCGATATGGAAGATGGATGCTTTGGCGTTTTTCGCACCGTCACCGAGACTGTACATTAACAGTCCACAGCCAACGGAACAGTAAGTGCAGGTGTTACGGGTTTCGCGGGTACGCAGCAGTTTATATTGCCGTGTTTCCGCTAGCGCTACGCCGGGTGCAAAACCCAGTGCCGCTGCCGTGGTGCCTGCCATACCGCCAGCGCAGATCTTAAAGAACTGCCTTCTGCTGACCTGCATGGTTCGCTCCTTGTTTCGACATTGTCACGTTCCCTTCGCGTAGGTGTATCGCGATCGCGAGGGAAGTGGTTGTTATTTTTCTTTGCGGACGGGACCGCAAAGGTCCAGAATTGGGTGAATTTCCCTCCGTCCAGGAGGGATTTGTAAAGAATACCACAATGTTGGTATGTGTGTTCCAATATGGTTAAAAGAAAGTGAATAAGATTATTCAAGAAAACATCGAAAATGTGACAACTTTGACGGGATCGCGCCAGTTGACCCTCTGGAAACGCGAGGATTTGCAACATCCTCAGCCGGATGTCGTCGCTGAAGAAGTGCCCGTTGCGTTGGTGTACAACGGGATTTCGCACGTGGTGATGATGGCGTCACCGAAAGATCTTGAGCATTTTGCGATGGGCTTTTCACTTTCTGAAGGCATTATTGAGTCCCCGCAGGATATCTACGGCATGGAAGTGGTGCCTTCTTGTAACGGATTAGAAGTTCAGGTTGAGCTGTCCAGCCGTCGTTTTATGGGATTGAAAGAGCGCCGTCGATCTTTGGCCGGTCGTACCGGTTGTGGCGTTTGCGGCGTGGAACAGCTCAATGACATTGGCAAGCCGGTTCAGCCTTTGACGTTTACCCAGACGTTTAACCTAGCGGACCTCGATCGCGCGTTAAAGCATTTGCACGACTTCCAGCCCGTGGGGCAACTGACGGGCTGTACGCACGCAGCGGCCTGGGTCCAGCCGTCGGGGAACCTGGCGGGAGGGCATGAAGATGTGGGCCGTCACGTGGCGCTGGATAAACTGCTCGGGCGGCGTGCAATTGAAGGCGAAACATGGCGGCAGGGAGCCGTTTTAGTCTCCAGTCGCGCCAGCTATGAGATGGTGCAAAAGTCGGCGATGTGCGGCGTGGAGATTCTGTTTGCTGTCTCTGCCGCGACGACACTGGCCGTAGAAGTAGCCGAACGCTGTAACCTGACGCTGGTGGGTTTTTGTAAACCGGGCAGGGCGACGATTTATACGCATCCG
>NZ_SZXN01000074.1:23450-35395 GCF_005281195.1 Citrobacter sp. wls613 | reverse complement strand
TCTGGTGGCGGAGTAACGCCACCAGGCTGCCACAATGCTGCCTGAGAATGCCAGCTCCATCATTACAGCAACGGGCGAGCCGACGATGGCATTGTTCAGTAGCCAGCACAGGCTGCCACACAATGTGTATCCACGTAATTTTCCACCCTGTGTCTGAAACGACGCATAGGTCATCAGCAGGCTTCCTGCGAGCGGCAGCAGGCCCCACATTCCCTGCCAGAGATAAGCACTACACAGCAGTGACCCCATCATAAATCCCCACATGGCCCAGCGGCGTTGCGTCACGATGGCTATCGCATAACGACAGGCGGCGATGAGCATTAATCCTGCGGCGGCGGGTTGATGCAAAAGATAAAAATGAATGGCCAGCAGGCTGGTTGAGCTGGTCAACAGCACTAACGTCATCGCCCGGCGCCGGAAATGAAAGGCTGAAATATCCAGCACAAAGCTGATGCAGGCCAGCAGCTGAGAGAGAAAAAATGCGTTCATCATGCGCGCCATCTTGTGAAGAGTGGCGGGACAATAATCTATGCGAAAAGCGAATGCGTTAACCTTTGTTAAGGCGCTGGCGAATGCGGGACAGGCTAACGGGCGTAATGCCAATGTAGTGGGCGAGGTCCCGCTGAGTGAGCTGCAATTCCCAACTGGGAAAGTGTGTCTGAACATACTGGTAGCGTTGTTCTGGCGTATTAAGCAGCAGCATTTGTTCTTTTTTCTCTTTGTAGATCAACTGCTGGACCAGGAGCTGTGTCTTGATGTCCTGATATTCCGGCGCATCCAGCAATGCCAGCGAGATTTCACTGATTTCGCCCGGGGTGATCATTTGCAGGCTGTAATCTGCCGAGGTGTGGGTTAGCCAGTTCAGGTACAGAAAACAATATTCACCCGGGAAGTAAAACTCTTTCACCCGTTCTGAACCGTTGTCTGAGTGATACACCGCACGGGCAACGCCATGATGTAAATAATAAATTTTGCTTTGCCTTTCACCTTGACGGAGTAACCAACTGCCCGCAGAGAGTGGTTTTTTTCGCGAGCCTGACAGCAATTTTTGATCGTATTCGGCTGACATGTTATCTCTCAAATAATTTGAATAAGACAGGCAAAACCTTCCGCTTTTAGTTGCGCGGTGTGAGGGCTATTATTTATCACATCAAGGCACGGTGCCTTACTCAAACAACTAAATTAAAGGGTTTACATCATGAAAAGCATCAAAACTTTTGTCGCAGTTATCGCTCTTGCTACCTCTTTCGGTTCTTTCGCTGCTCAGTCTGTTACCGCTACCGGGTCAACTCTGGAAAGCACTGAAGCAAAAATTGCCGCTCAGGCGGAACGTGCTGGCGCAAGTGATTATAAAATCACTCAGGCCTACAGCGGTAACCGTGTGCATATGACCGCTGAACTGCTGAAATAAAATACCTCAGTACTGTCGAAAGAGCGCCCTTGAGGCGCTTTTTTAGTTTATTCCCGCCATCCTTAACAACGCCGTCATCACAGCAGCGGCGATAATCACCATAATCAACGGCACTTTGCGCCAGGCGAGGAACACTGCAAAGCCCACGCCGAGAACGCGCGCCATACCAGCAAAGTGCTCACCTTCGTAAAAGGTGGTCGCCAGGGCGACGGAGAACAGTAATACCGTCGCGGCATCGGAAAGCAGCGCCTGCGAGCGCGTGGAAAATGCCAGACGGCTCCCCAACTTTGCTCCACCTAAACGCATTAAATAGGTTCCCAGAGAGAGTACGGCGATACCGACGATAAACAGCGTCATGTTGCCCATTATTTTTTCCTCGTCAGTAAGCCAAACAGTGAAAGCAGTACCGGCAGGCCCACCGGCGCAAACGGGACGGCGGCGAGCGACAGCGCAGCACCGCTGCAGGCGCGAACCAGCGTGGTACGGTTTTTAAATGCCGGGACCACTAAGGCCAGCAGAATGGCAGGGAAAACGGCATCCAGGCCGATGGTTTCTGGGGCGGGCAGTAGCTTGCCAACCATCGCCCCAAGCAGCGTGCCCAGCGGCCAGACAATGGCTACGCCCAGTCCGCACAGCCAGTAGGCGGCTTTGCGCTGCTCCGGCGTTTTTTGCGACAGGCCAAACACCACGCTTTCATCGTTCATGATATGGCAGCCGAGGAAACTGGCGGCCCGCGTTCCCACCAGATCGCGTACCGTCACGCCAAACGGCACGTGGCGGGCATTCACCAGCAACCCTGCTGCTGCAGCAGCCAGAGGATTACCGCCGCTGGCGACAATCCCGATAAACATAAACTCAGACGCACCCGCCAGCACTGTAATCGAGAGCACAAACGGCACCCACAGCGGGAAGCCGTAAGCCATCGCCAGCGAGCCGTATGACATGCCGACTACGCCGACAGCCAGACAGACTAAAAATATTGCTTTTATCGTGTCGCCTTTGAGACTGGAAAAATAATGTTTCATCCTGCTTTAGCCATATCGAACGAATTTCCATTATAATGAACGCAACAAGATTGCTTTACAAGTCGAACGATTCGTTCGATATAAAGAACATGGAGTCATGTATGACCCAACCCATCAGTATGATTGCGAAAAGCCTGGTGCGTGAACGTCAGCGTACCGGTCTGTCGCTGGCAGAAATCGCCCGCCGCGCGGGTATTGCAAAATCGACGCTCTCGCAGTTGGAGGCGGGCAATGGCAATCCTAGCCTGGAAACGCTGTGGTCGCTGTGTGTGGCGCTGGATATTCCCTTTGCGCGATTGCTGGAGCCTGTGGTGCAAAAAACCCAAGTGATACGCCGGGGTGAAGGGACCAAAGTGGTGGCGGAGCAGGCCCATTATCAGGCTATTTTACTGGCGGCCTGTCCACCGGGCGCACGTCGAGATATCTATCTGTTGTTGACGCAACCGGGTGCTGACCGCATCTCACACCCGCATCCGCCGGGGTCTGTTGAGCATATTATTGTGACGCAGGGGAAGGCGCTGGTAGGACTGACTGAAGCACCGGAAGAATTGGGCGAGGGCGACTATATCTGTTATCCCGCTGACCAGGCACATATCTTTAAAGCGCTGGAGCCGGATACCCAAGCGATTCTGGTTTCTGAGCAGAACTAACTGTTATGTTGCGTTGTGCCGGATGCGGCGCGTTAGCGCCTTATCCGGCCTACAATACTACTGCAGATAAAACACTTCTTTTAGCTCCGCACTCACCGGGCTGTTGTCCGGGTTGGTGGGCATCACGTCACGCATATGCTTCCACCAACGCTGACACACGTCGGTGCTGGCGACGGCATTCCAGCGCTCTTCGGATTCAATCTCAACGGTGGCAAACAACAGGCTGCGCTCCTGGTCGAGATAAATCGCGTAGTGATGCGCGCCGTGGGCTTTCAGTACGGCTTCCAGCTCCGGCCAGATGGGATTATGCCGACGCTGATACTCAACGTGCGCGTCGGCATTCACCTGCATCACAAAGGCTTTGCGGATCATAACGCCTCCAGATACAGCGCGCGGACGTCTTCGCGGCTGGCGGTGCGCGGATTGCATGGTGCGCACGGATCGGCGAGTGCTTTGTCCAGCCACCCCTCAATGTCCTCTTTGGTCACGCCTAGCTGGCTGAAGCCTGCCGGAATGCCCACGCGCTTGCTCAGGGCACGGATCGCGTTGATGGCTTCCATGCTTGCTACTTTATCACTCATGTTGCGTGTATCGACGCCCATGGCCTGTGCTATGCGGGCAAAGCGTGCCACGGCGTTTGGACGGTTAAAGTTTTCGATAATCGGCAGCAGGATAGCGTTGCAGACGCCGTGCGGCAGATTGTGCGTCGCGCCCGGCTGGTGTGCCAGCGCATGCACCAGACCCAGACCTGCACTGTTGAACGCCATCCCCGCCAGATACTGACCAAATGCCATTTGCTCACGGGCTTCGAGGTTGTGACCCTCGTCGACGGCTTTAGGCAGCCACTGGTTGATCAGGCGAATAGCTTCCAGGGCATTGGCGTCGGTTAACGGGTGCGCGCCAACAGAAACATAGGCTTCCACCGCGTGGGTCAGGGCGTCCATACCGGTAGCGGCGGTGACTGAGGCAGGAATTTCCAGCATCACGCTGGCGTCATCGACGGCGATATCCGGAATAATGTTCGGATCGATGATGACTTCTTTCACCTTGCGTGCGGAATCAATGATCACCGCATTGCTGGTCATTTCTGCGGCCGTACCCGCGGTGGTGTTAATGGCAACCAGCGGTACGCCGGCATTTTTAACTTTGCCCACGCCGGAATAGGCGGTAGACGGGCCAGGGTTGGCGGTCAGGATTTTCACCGCTTTAGCGGTATCGATCGGGCTGCCGCCGCCGAAAGCGATGATGTAATCACATTCAGCGTCCTGGTATGCGGCAAAACCTTGCTGGACCAGTTCTTCCGTTGGGTTCGGGAATACGTCGTCGAACAGATGATACGACATTTTATGCGCATCAAGGGCGGTAAACAGGCTGTCCAGCAGGCCCAGTTTGACCAGTTGACCGTCGGTTACGATCAGCGCCTTACCCCATTGCTTGTTCGCCACGAGGTTGACCATATCACCAATCGCACCAGCGCCGTGCAGACTGATTTTTGGCAGTGCCAACATAAAGCTCATAAGTATTCTCCTGAATAATAAATCCCTGGTGCCCGATGGCGCTTCGCTTATCGGGCCTACGGTTAAATAGGGACCGTCATGTAGGCCGGATAAGGCAAAGCCGCATCCGGCGTTGAATGAGGGAGGTATCAGTACAGCTCTAATGCGCTGGCCAGTGGGGTCACGCCAAAACGTTTGCCGAGAGCAATGAGCTCTTCACGCGTGATGGTTTGCTTCATACCGCCCATAGAATAGATTTTGACCAAAACTTCGGCCGATTTCTCTGCGGTATCTATCAAACCGAACGCTTCGTCGAGCGTCGGCCCGCTGCCAAATACGCCGTGGAACGGCCACAACACCAGAGAATGCTGCTGCATTGAAACTGCCGTCGCTTCACCGATTTCGTCGGTACCCGGCACCATCCACGGCAGAATGCCGACGCCGTCCGGGAACACCACCAGACATTCGGTGCTGCCTTCCCACAGTTTGCGGGTGATCAGCGCAGTGCTGTTTTCCAGCACATAGGTCAGAGCAATCAGATTGGTGGCATGGCAGTGCATGATCACGCGGTCTTTGCCATCGGTGGCTTTAATGCGCTCGCAGTGGGAAAGGAAGTGTGCGGGCAGTTCGGAGGTCGGTACGGCTTCGTGGGTCAGCCCCCAAAGAATGTGGTAGCCAGCGCCGTCGCTGTCGATTTTTACCACACCTAAATTGGCTGCCGGATCGAGCTGAACGTTGCGGAAGAATTTGCCGGAACCGGTAACGATAAACGGCGTGTTAGCCAGCAGCGGCATCGGCTGGCTCAGCGCGATGTAGCGCGGTTCTTCGTGGAAATCAGCGGTAAAGGGGGCGATATCAGCTTCATCCAGGCGCAGCGTCAGGTTGCCGCCGTTACGCTCATCCCAACCTTTCAGCCAGGCATCAGAAGTGGCTTTGATCATCCCCTGGACGAACCAGGAGGTAGTAATATTTTGCATGGTCGGTGTTCCTGTTTATTGCCCGAACGGGTGTCGGGTCTTACGTAGGCCGGATAAGCGCAGCGCCATCCGGCGTAGTGTTTTGTACGTTGCCGGATGGCGGCGCTAACGCACCTTATCCGGCCTACAAGGCAGACAGCGCCTTTAGCTACGCTTGCTCAGTACGTCTTTTTCATACGTGCGGACGTTGTCCAGCCACTGGCTGCCGGCTGGGGTGTCGTGACGCTGGCAATACATCTCCCAGACGGCCTGCCATGGCAGCGATTTCTGTTCTTCCAGCAGGGCCAGGCGGGCGGTGTAGTCGCCGCTAGCTTCGAGTTGGCGCAGTTGCTCAGTGGGTTCTAACAGCGCACGCAGCAGGGCTTTCTTCATATTGCGGGTGCCGATCACCCATGCGGCAATGCGGTTGATGGAAGCGTCGAAGAAGTCGAGGCCAATGTGTACGCGGTCGAACAGGTTATGGCGTACGATCTCGCTGGCAATCGCCTGAGTTTCATCATCCAGCAATACCACGTGGTCGCTGTCCCAGCGCACCGGACGGCTGACGTGCAGCAGCAGGCGCGGCACGTACAGCATGGCGGCAGAGATCTTGTCGGAAATCACTTCAGTCGGATGGAAGTGACCTGCATCCAGGCACAGTGCGGTCTGGCGGCTGGTGGCGTAGCCCATGTAAAACTCGTTGGAGCCAACGGTGTAGCTTTCTGCGCCGATACCAAACAGCTTGCTCTCGACGGCATCAATATGATGCGCCGGGTCGAATTTCTCGCTGATGACGTCGTCCAGGGCTTCCAGCAGGCGCTGGCGTGGTGCCAGGCGGTCAATGGTGATGTCTTTCATGCCATCCGGGATCCAGATGTTCATCACCGACGGCGTACCCAGCTGTTCGCCAAAGTACGCGGAGACGCGACGGCTGGCTTTGCAGTGGTCAATCCAGAACTGGCGGATGCTGTCGTCAGCATGTGCCAGCGTGAAACCGTCGGCACTCAACGGATGCGAGAAGCATGACGGGTTGAAATCCAGACCTAACTGGTTCGCTTTCGCCCATTCCACCCAGTTTTTAAAGTGTTCAGGTTTGATTTGGTCACGGGATACCGGGGTATCGGATTCCAGGTAGATAGCGTGTAGGTTCAGACGCTTAGGACCCGGGATCAGGCTCAGTGCCTGCTCCAGATCGGCGCGCAGTTCAACGGCGTTACGCGCTTTACCTGGATAGTTACCGGTGGCCTGAATGCCGCCGGTGAGCGAACCTTCCGGGTTTTCGAATCCGGCGACATCATCGCCCTGCCAGCAGTGCATGGAGACCGGCAGACGATCGAGCTGGCGTAATGCCTCCTCGACATCGATACCTACCGCGGCGAAACGCAGTTTTGCCAGTTCCCAGGCTTGTTCAAGTTGAGTGGTCATGCGCAAAGCTCCTTTGTCTGTCGTGTTGATTGAAACTGCGCCTGGTAGCGGGCAATTTCACTGTCAGTATTTGGGATGAAGGTTGTCAGGTCGTAGTTAGCGGTCACCACCTGGCGGAAATCATCGACGTTGTTAAGTTCGTCCAGCGTCATCAGCTGAACGCCAATATTGCCGAGCGTAGAGGCCTCAACAGGCCCGGACATGACGCGGATACCGCATGCATCCGCGCACAGTTGGTTGAGCAGGGCGTTCTGGCAGCCGCCGCCAACAATGTGCAGTTGGTTGAAGGCGTGACCACGAAGGTGTGCCAGTTCCTGCAGGACGTCGGCATACAGCAGCGCCAGACTGTCGAAAATACAGCGCGCCAACTCAGCATCCTGAACCGGAACGGGTTGACCGGATTCGCGGCATGCGGCCTGGATTTCTGCGCTCATATCAACTGGGTTGATAAAGCGATCGTCGTTCGGGTTGACCAGGAATTGGCAGGCCGGTAGCGCTTCGGTTTTCGCGATCAGCGCGGGCAGGTCGGTAATCTGCCGCTCTTTTAATACGCGTTGCAGCAGCCACAGCCCCATAATATTTTTCAGCACGCGGTAACGTCCTTCCGCGCCGCCTTCGTTGGTGATATTTGCCGCCAGCGCGGCCTCGTTGGCATACGGTGTTTTGCTCTCAAACCCCATCAGGGACCAGGTACCGGAAGAGAGATAAGCGCTGTTGTTATCGGCCAGCGGTGAAGCGATGACCGCGCTGGCGGTGTCGTGGCTGGCGACGGCAACCACCGGGATCTGATTTTTCTGCGGGCAGATCCAGTGACCAATCACGTTCCCCGGATGCGTTGGGCGACCAAACCAGGCTTTGTCTGCGCCGGTCCATGCCAGCAGGGTGTCATCCCAGTCGTCGGTGTTGATATTGACCAACTGCGTAGTGGTGGCGTTGGTATATTCCCAGTTCATTTCGCCGGTCAGGCGGTAGCCGAAGTAGTCGGGGATCATCAGGGCATGCGCCACCTGCGGGACCAGCTCTGGCTGCTGTTCGACCAGCGCGCGGAGCTGATACAGGGTGTTAAAGGGCAGAAACTGAATGCCGCTCCGACGATAGATCTCGCTGTTACCCAGTTGCGCTAAAGCTTGCGACATCACGCCGGTAGTGCGGCTGTCGCGGTAAGAGACCGGCAGACCGACGCGCTGACCGTCTTTACCGATCAGGACGTAATCCACGCCCCAGGTATCAATCCCGATGCTGTCAATCAGGATGCCTTGATCGCAGACCTTCTTCAGCCCCAGGCGAATGTCGTTTTCCAGGCTGTCGATATCCCAGGTGTCAAAACCGTCTGTTTTTTGCAGACAGTTCGCGAAACGGTGGATTTCACGCAGCGTCAGGGTGCGGTGGTCACTGTCGTAACGTGCCAGCATTACGCGTCCGCTGGATGCGCCGAGATCGACAGCGACACAATGGCGAAGAGTCATAGCGAGGTCCTTCTGAGTTTTATTGCACTCAGTCTAAGAACCCCTGGAACGGCGTACCTTCTTGTTAGTGACAGTCACAATAAGCCGCTGGCAGCATGGCAAAGGTGAACGTGATGCTGTTCACAGTTTCGTGTAATGGGCGGGATTTTGTCTGATGTGACTCCTTCCGCATTTCCCGATCTTTCCTGTCGTTTCTTGAAGAATTAACCGTGTTTACGCACTTTGGCGTCAAAAATTTAAGGTGAGGGTCATAACCCTTAATTACTATGCAGCCATGTTCATTTGATCTGGAAGGAAGTCATCATGACCGTACTGCATTGCGTGGATTTTTTTCCGACAGGTAAAGCGCCTGTGGCGATCGAACCGCGACTGCCCCAGACTGCTTTTCCCGAGCATCATCATGATTTTCATGAAATTGTGATAGTTGAGCATGGAACAGGTATTCATGTTTTCAATGGACAGCCCTACACCATTAGCGGCGGGACGGTCTGTTTTGTCCGCGATCATGACAGACACTTATATGAACATACTGACAACCTGTGCCTGACAAATGTACTGTATCGTTCCCCGGATGCGTTTCAGTTTCTGGCCGGGTTAAACCAGTTGTTACCTCAGGAGCAGAACGGTCAGTATCCGTCCCACTGGCGCGTGAATCAGGGTGTACTGCAGCAGGTCCGTCACTTGGTGGGGCAAATAGAGCATCTTGGTGAGGAGATGGATACGCCGACGGCGGCCAATCGCGAGATCCTGTTTATGCAACTGCTGGTGCTGCTACGCAAAAGTAGTCTGATGGAAGCGGCAGCGGATAACGATGCGCGACTAAACCGGCTGATGGCGTGGCTGGAAGATAATTTTGCCGACGAAGTCTGCTGGGATGCGGTGGCTGAGCAGTTTTCGCTCTCTTTACGCACCTTGCACCGCCAGCTCAAACAGCAAACCGGGCTGACGCCGCAGCGCTATCTCAATCGCCTGCGGCTAATCAAAGCACGGCACTTATTGCGCCATAGCGATGACAGCGTGACGGACATCGCTTATCGCTGCGGTTTTGGCGACAGTAACCACTTTTCGACGCTATTTCGCCGGGAGTTTAACTGGTCACCGCGCGATATTCGCCAGGGCCGCGACGTCATGGCCGGAAGCAGCCTCCAGTAACGCGAAAGCTATCAACGTTTTTTACCGTCCGTTTGCTGATAATCATACCCTTTAATGCCGGATGGCGGCTGCGCCTTGTCCGGCCTACATGAATGCCCTGTAGGCCGAATAAGCGCAGCGCATCCGGCAAGCGTTCAGGTTGAGGTGATGTGGTGGCGAATCAGCTAGTCCTTCTGAAATCAGACTTTTTTGCGAGCGAACAGCAGGCCGTCGCCGTCGCCGATCGCTATCCGCAGGATGCGTTTGCCGAACATACTCATGAGTTTTGTGAGCTGGTGATGGTCTGGCGTGGCAATGGTCTGCATGTTCTCAACGATCGGCCGTATCGAATAACCCGTGGCGATCTGTTTTACATTCGCGCCGCAGACAAACACTCGTACACCTCTGTTAACGACCTCGTCCTGCAGAATATTATCTACTGCCCTGAGCGGTTGACGCTGAATCTGGGATGGGAAGATGTGATCCCCGGTTTTAACAACGGCACGCCGTGCCAGCCCCACTGGCGGCTGGGCAGTGCCGGTATGGCTCAGGCTCGACAGGTGATTAGCCAACTGGAACACGAAAGCCAGCAGCGCGATCCGTTATGTAATGATATGGCGGAGCTGTTGTTCGGACAGTTGGTGACGCTTCTCAAGCGCCATCGTTATGCCACGGATAGGCTCCCGGCCACCACCAGTGAGACACTGCTGGATAAGCTGATCACTGCGCTGGCCGGCAGCCATGAGCATACCTTTGAACTGGATAAATTCTGTCAACGGGAGCAGTGCAGCGAGCGCGTGCTGCGTCAGCAGTTTCGCAGCCAGACTGGAATGACCATCAACCAGTATCTTCGACAGGTGCGGGTCTGCCACGCTCAGTATTTGCTGCAACATAGCAAGTTGATGATTGGTGAGATTTCTATGCGTTGTGGCTTTGAGGACAGTAACTACTTTTCGGTGGTGTTTACGCGAGAAACCGGGATGACGCCGAGCCAGTGGCGTCATCTCAGTAATCCGCAGGACTAGCTGGCCATTCCCAGACCGACAATGTTTGCGGCAAGGATAATCACCACGCAGCCGAGGCTCAGCACGCTGACAGGGCGTTTTCCCGCATTGCTCCACTCTTTCATGATCAGGCCGACGATACCGCCGCACAGGACGTAGAAACTCATGTGCAGCATCCAGCTCATGTAGTCATACTGCGCTGGAATTTTGGCATGGCCCCAGGCGTAAAAGAAGAACTGGAGATACCACATCAGACCGGCAAGGGCCGAGAACAGGATGTTGCTGATAATAAGTGGTTTTGCTAACGAGAAGTCGGCTTTTACCGACAGGTTCTTCATTTTTGCCAGACGAATGAAGCAGAATCCCAGGTTGATCACCGCACCGCCGCCCATAATGACTACGTAGCTTGGCAGAGCGACATACAAAGGATCGATACCGAGCGCAGCGGCGGCTTCGTGCATCGGTTTAGCCGCATCCATGGCAAAGGACATCCCTGCGGAGAAAAAGCCGCACATCACCGCCAGTATTAGACCTTTTTTCAGGTTGAACTCTTCGGCTTTGATACCCATCTTGCGTTCTTTTAACTGTCCTGCTCGAGTGACTATCGCCACGCCGATCAGCGCGACCAGCACACCAAGCAGGGTCATACGCCCACCCGGCGTGCCGATGAGCACGTCAAATTTACCGGCAATGATTGGTGTCATTAAGGTGCCAACAATCAGCGTAATGCCGATAGCGATGCCGATCCCCATCGACATGCCGAGATAGCGCATGGTCAGACCATAGTTGATATTACCGATCCCCCACATTGCGCCGAATAAAAATACCGGCAGTAGTGTGGATGCGCTGAATGAACTGTAATAGGCCCAGAAGTCTGGCAGCAGGATTGCGCTGACGAGCCAGGGCAGGATCAACCATGAAACAAAACCGCCTATGGACCACATGGTCTCCCAGGACCAGTGCTGTACCTTTTTAAAAGGGGCATAAAAACAAGCGGCACTAGCGGCACCGATAAGATGCCATAATATCCCCATCGTAATTGCGTTACCCATTCTGGTTCCTTTTAAATTGTCGTTCTGGCTGGATGAAAATCACCCGTTTTGATATTCAAAAGTCTAAAGAGTGAGCAATGAATTAACCTTCAGCATGCTGCCGTAGGATGGGCAATGCTGGCAAAATTCAGGGGATGAAAAGGATGTTGATCACAAATGCTGATCCGCCCCTCTTTTTTGAGAAGGGCGATAATATTAAGGGTTAGCAGATTTTTACCGTCTGAATACCCAGTAGCCAGGCGAGTTTTTCCAGTACCTCACCATGATGACCAAGGCCAATGCTGCAATGATGGGCTGGACCGCCCATGCACCATTGTGTGGTGAAATCG
>NZ_SZXN01000074.1:0-23417 GCF_005281195.1 Citrobacter sp. wls613 | reverse complement strand
GGGAGCCGATAACGGGAAGCGATAGCGGCTGTTGGTATTGCCGATATCCAGGACTTCACCTGCCACTGCTTCCCCTTCGGCATACTGCAAACGCACCCCGTTTTCGGCATCTTCAATGACCGAAAGAAAGGTTACCGGGCCCGGTTTCACGGTCATCTGGATAGACACACCTTTACCCGGTTTACCATGATAAACCGGCAGCGGAACCAGACGCACCGGACCATCGGCCATCAGCGGGTGCGCCGGGCCATCATGTCCCCACAATACAACATCATCAATAAATTCAATTCCATATGGCTCAGAGAATGAACCACCCGCCCCCAGAAGCTGCTGAATTTTCATCGCCAGTACATTTTTGATTTCATATTCACCTGCCACGGGAATACCACGGTGGGTGAGTAGTGTGTTGCCAAGAATGATTGAGGTGATGATGTTCTCGTAAGCATTGCCGTTTCTACCTTCGTAGTAGTAGGCCAGTGCACCGAGTGTGTTCTGGGCAATCAGTTTATCCATGGCGCAGGCGGTGGTGAGTGCGCGATCAAGCTCTGCCGGTTCGCATGTCGGATCCAGCTGAAGCACACGGTACATTTCCTGTTGTTTGACGCTGAGATCTGTCTCGCTGACCTGCTCGCGGTATTCCGCCAGCTCACACATTTCCAGTGGCTTAAAGCGTACGCCCAATTTGGCGGACAGGTTCGTCATATTGCTGTAAACGTCCACCATGCCGTCATAATAGTGTCCGAGTACGCCGACCTGACAGTTTGCCAGCATTTGGCGGGCATTAAGGGCTTGTAACCACTGTGCCATTTGTTGCCAGACGTACTCATCGCCCTGTAACGCACCAACAATCAACTGAAAGCGGATATTCGCACGATTAAATACGTTTGCCAGTTCGGGCGCGCTGCAGGCCTGGCAGTGCGCCAGCCACTCTCCAGTACGTCCGCCCCGATCGGGAATTTGGCGGATTGCCGAATAGGGCAGACCAGGCTCCGGCTGTAGGGCCATAATAATAACTGGCTTATTGATACTCTGTACAAGGGGTAGAACCGTTGCGCTGAGTGCGTAGGTGCTAATGTAAAGACAGACCGCATCGACCGGCTGCTGTTGTAATCGCCTGATAAGATCATCGGCTTTATCGACGTTATCAATCAGGCCGCCATTAATGACGGTGGCCTGTTGCGCCGTCAGACGCTCATCAATCGTTTGCAGGTAACCCTGCAAGCGTGACTCCAGGCCAGCAAACTGGGGCCAGTATGTGTCGAGGCCGATTCCGAAAAGGGCGATGTTGACAGACATAGCAATATTTCCTTGTGAGATAATCCGCAGACTATCTCGTGCTTTGTCTCCCATGTCCTTTATGTCGCTGCCTGTTTCCTACGCAGGTTGGCAAAATTCGCCTGATTTTCCCGGTGGCGCTCACATTTTCATCTTGCAATAGCCCTGTAAAAAGTACGGCATTGATAATCATTTTCAATATCATTTAATTAACTATAATGACTCAACTGCTTACGCGGCGTTAACACTGGCCGCCCGACAATACTGGAGATGATTATGAGTTATACACTGCCATCCCTGCCGTACGCTTATGATGCCCTTGAACCGCACTTTGATAAGCAGACGATGGAAATCCACCATACCAAGCACCACCAGGCCTATGTAAACAACGCGAACGCTGCGCTGGAAAGCCTGCCTGAATTCGCTAGCCTGCCTGTTGAAGAGCTGATCACTAAACTGGATCAGCTGCCAGCGGATAAGAAAACCGTACTGCGTAACAACGCAGGCGGCCACGCGAACCACAGCCTGTTCTGGAAAGGTCTGAAAACCGGTACTACGCTGCAGGGTGACCTGAAAGCGGCTATCGAACGCGACTTTGGCTCTGTTGATAACTTCAAAGCTGAATTTGAAAAAGCAGCGGCAACCCGTTTCGGTTCTGGCTGGGCATGGCTGGTACTGAAAGGTGACAAACTGGCTGTGGTTTCTACTGCCAACCAGGATTCCCCGCTGATGGGTGAGGCTATCTCTGGCGCTTCCGGCTTCCCGATCGTGGGCCTGGACGTTTGGGAACACGCTTACTACCTGAAATTCCAGAACCGTCGCCCGGACTACATCAAAGCGTTCTGGGACGTGGTGAACTGGGACGAAGCTGCGGCGCGTTTCGCGGCGAAAAAATAAGCCCCATACAGCCTGATGGCGTAGAGCGGTAACGCTGTATTGCCTGATGCACTTACCCGGCCCACATCATGATGCGGGCCGGGTAATATTAACGCCCAAACACCTCATCAATTATTCGGCATTGGTCCTCGTTTAACTCCCCACCTGCATTACGCGAAACGCCGGTGCAATAGCCAAACTTACGCGACACCACGGTTTTAATGGTGGTGACAAAATCCTCGCCAATAGCGTAGATGGACATGTACGTGCCAATCTTATCCTGAATATCACGCAACGCTGCCAGGTCGCCCTGTTTAAACGCCTCGCGTGCGTGGACAAACAGCTCAGGCATCACGTTATTTAGGCCAGAAATAATCCCAGCGCCGCCTGCCAGAAGGTTGGGGATGTAATATTCGTCGTAACCGGAGAGTACGGCAAAATCTTTGCGTACAGCGCGGGTGGTCTGAATCATACTGCGGGTATGGGACTGGCAGTCCACGGTGTCTTTGATACCGGCGAAGTTCGGGAATTCCCCGGCCAGGGTAGCAACCAGCTCAGGTGTTAAATCACAGCCGGTACGGGCCGGGAAGTTATAGGCAAACCATTGACCGCTGAGTTGTTGCCCTAACTGGCGGAAGTAGCTCAGCAGCTGCGTTGCCGTTTGTCCGTAATAGTAAGGTGGCAGGATCATGACGGCATCGTATCCCGCGTGATACGCTTCCTGCGCCATCAGTAGCACATCATTCTGGCAGGTGGATGAGACGTTGGCGACCATCTTCAGCGAGCTCATAGCTCGGGCTTCATGGATCAACTGCAGCCTTTCGTCGAGCGTAAAGGAGGCAAATTCCCCAATGCTTCCCATCAGCAAAATAACGTCGATCTGTGCCTCGGTAAGGCGTTTGAGATGCTGGCTCAGACCGTTGAAATCGATCTTGCCGTCATTGTCCATTGGCGTAATGGAAGGACACCAGACGCCAGCAAATTGCGATTGACCCGTCACGTTGTCGACTCCTTAATTGAAATGTTGTTTCAAAACCAACTTACATTGATAGCATGTGTCCCTACGTTTCACACCAACCGTGCTCTCATTTTGAGCGAATAGGGTAGAATAAATAGGGTGTAATGGGGAAAAGTTATCGGGAGAGGGAACAGATGCGATATCCGGTTGATGTATTTGCAGGCAAGATTCGGGATTACACGGGAAGCCGCCCCAGTGCGATTGCGAAAGTTCAGGTCGATGGCGAGCTGATGCTGACCGAATTAGGGTTGGCAGGGGATGAACAGGCAGAAACGAAAATTCACGGTGGGCCGGACCGCGCGCTGTGCCATTATCCGCGTGAACACTACCTACACTGGCGACAGGCTTTTCCTGAACAGGCAGAGTTGTTTGTCGCGCCCGCTTTTGGCGAGAACCTGTCAACGCAGGGCATGACGGAAGAGAATGTTTTTATTGGTGATATCTTCCAGTGGGGTGAGGCGCTGATTCAGGTCACACAGCCACGCTCGCCGTGTTTTAAGCTGAATTTTCATTTTGCTATTAGCGATATGGCAAGCCAGATGCAGGATGCGGGCAAGACCGGCTGGTTGTGCAGCGTTATCGCACCCGGCATGGTATCGGCGGATGCGCCGCTGGTACTGGCGTCTCGTGTGAGTGACGTTAGCGTGCAAGAGGCCATCGCCATTGCCTGGCATATGCCGTTTGATGACGACCAGTATCACCGTTTGCTGTCGGCGGCGGGGCTGTCAAAGAGCTGGACCAGAACCATGCAGAAACGCCGCTTAAGCGGCAAGATCGAAGATAATTCGCGGAGATTGTGGGGAAAATAAGGCGATTATTGAACCTGTAGGCCGGATAAGATGCGTTAGCATCGTCATCCGGCGCAACAGGCACAATTACGCACGTTTATACAGCGGCAGCCACAGCACCAGGCGCAGACCACCCAATGGGCTGTCTTCGGCCTTGACCCAGCCACGATGCTGCTGAATAGCGGTTTCAACAATTGCCAGACCCAGACCAGTACCGCCAGATTCGCGATCGCGCGCTTCATCGGTACGATAGAACGGACGGAAAATCTGTTCTCTGTCTTCGGGGCTCACGCCCGGACCATCATCGTCCACGGTGATGGTAATCCCGTCTTTATCCACCGCGAAGCCCACTTCAATCCTGGTGTGTGAGTAGCGCAGGGCGTTGCGAACAATGTTCTCCAGCGCACTTTCCAGCGTATTCGGGTTACCGTACAGCGGCCACGGCCCTGGCGGGAAGTTAACTGTGAACGATTTGCCCATCTGCTCGGCTTCAAAGGCGGCGTTATCCAGCACGTCACCCCACAGGTGATTCGCCTTCACGGTTTCACTGACCAGCGCGTTTTTCTGCTGATTGCGCGACATGACCAGCAGATCGTTGATCATGCTGTCCAGTCGATGCGCTTCCATTTCAATACGCTCCAGCTCTTTGCTCTCGCCGCTACGACGGCGCAGCAGCGCGGTCCCCAGTTGCAGACGCGTTAACGGCGTTCTCAACTCGTGAGAGATGTCCGACAGCAGGCGTTGCTGTGAGGTCATCATGCGTTCCAGCGCCGTCACCATCTGGTTAAAGCTGGCACCTGCCGCCAGGAATTCTTGCGGACCGGCTTCCAGTTCAGGATGCTGACGCAGGTTGCCCTGTGCCACTTCATCCGCCGCATTTTTCAGCTTACGTGCCGGTTTTGCCAGACTCCAGGCCAGCCAAAGCAGCAACGGAGAGCTGACTAACATGGTCACGATCAGCAGTAACAGCGGTCGGTCAAACAGCAGGTTGATGAAGTCAGATTGTGAACTGCTGGCAGGCCGAATGAGGTACAGTTGGTAGTTATCTTCGCCATCTCTGACGGAGAAAGGCCCAACCATTTCAACACGACCGTATTTTTTCTTTTGCGGATGATCGGCGTTATCGGCCTGACCAATAAAGTTACGAATGATCTGCATTTCGTTGCGTTCTGCGCCGATCACGCGTCCTTCCGTCGTAACAAGTAATAACCGCTGTCCCGGCGGCGCCCACTTGTCTATCGCACGAAACAAGCGACGCCACCACATCAAATCGTTGGGCGGATCGTTCGCCAGTTCAGCTTCAACGTGCTGCTCAATCATCAACCCCTGGCGCTGTTCGCTATCCAGTAGCTCGGTCATCTGGCGTGAGTCGAGCTTGGGTAACATCAGCACCAGCATCAGCACCAGTGCCAGCGTTAACCAGAAGATGGCAAAGATGCGTGCGGTTAAACTTCCTATCATGAAGCGGAGACCATCAGATAGCCGCGACCGCGCAGGGTTTTAAACCACGGGTGCCCGTCTTTACGCTCCGGCAGCTTACGACGCAGGTTCGAGATATGCATGTCGATAGCACGATCGAACGGTGTCAGGCGTTTGCCCAGCACTTCCTGGCTTAAATGTTCACGAGAAACCACCTGGCCGAGATGCTGCGCCAGCAAATACAGCAGGGTGAATTCGGTACCGGTTAACTCCAGGGTTTGCCCGTCAAAGCTGGCTTCCTGGCGACCCGGATTGAGGCTTAACGCATCCACCTCCAGCGTCGGTGAGCCGTTATCGCTGTTCTGCTGCTGTTCGCTCCAGTGGGAGCGGCGCAGAATGGCGCGGATACGCGCGACCAGTTCGCGGTCGTTAAACGGTTTGGGTAAATAATCGTCCGCGCCCAGCTCAAGGCCGAGTACGCGATCCAGTTCGCTGCCGCGGGCGGTCAGCATGATTACGGGGGTCTGGTGTGTCTGGCGAAGTGCTTTCAGTGTATCAATGCCGTTTTTCTTCGGCATCATGACGTCGAGCAAAAGTAAATCGATGCTGTCATCCAGAAGCTCCAGTGCCTGCTCCCCATCATGGGCAACCAGCACATCGAAACCTTCCATTTCGAGCAGCTCCTTTAACAGGGATGTCAGCTCTCGGTCATCATCAACTAGCAGTATTTTATTCATTTTTTACGTACCTCCGAGGCAGAAATTACGACATCAGGCGGCGCTAATCTATGACTTTACGTTGTTTTACACCCCCTGACGCATGTTTGCAGCCCGAATCGTAAACTGTCTCTCGTTGAATCGCGACAGAAAAGATTTTGGGAGCAAGTGATGGGCAAAGTTACCGCTGCCGTCATGGCCTCAACGCTGGCACTTAGTACGTTTAGCCATGCAGCTGAAGTCGTCACAGGCGATCACTGGCACCTGGGTGAAAGCTCTTCGCAACGTAATGCGCAGAGCCACATGTTTGACGGTATCAGTTTAACCGAACATCAACGTCAACAGATGCGAGATTTAATGCAGCAGGCCAGACATGAGCAGCCTCCTGTTAATGTTAGCGAAATGGAGACAATGCATCGTCTTGTCACCGCAGAGAATTTTGATGAAAGCGCTGTGCGCGCTCAGGCAGAAAAGATGGCACAACAGCAGGTTGCCCGCCAGGTTGAAATCGCCAAGGTCCGCAACCAGATGTATCGCCTGTTAACGCCCGAGCAGCAAGCGGTTTTAAATGAGAAACATGAACAACGAATGGAGCAGCTGCGCGATGTCGCGCAATGGCAAAAAAGCTCATCGTTGAATTTATTGAGTAGTAGCAACTCACGTTCCCAGTAGTAACCCTGTTTTCCTTGCCATAGACACCATCCCTGTCTTCCCCCACATGATGTGGGGGTTTTTTTTGCCCAAAATTCCAGTGAACTGCCAAAGATAAACAGCGACTTGCAGAAGGTATTTAGCGCTTATAAAAGCTTTTGTTATGTGTGGCTGACCTCAATGTAACTCACAGCCTTTATGTAGAGCCGTGTGATCTGACAATAGTGCTCAGCTTTTTCCTAAATCCAACACAGTACCATCATGGGTAATGATAAATGTGTAGTAGTGATTTTTTCCATTTAAGGTATAGCTTGCACCATATACCACCCCTTTTTCTAAATTAACCGTGAAGCAGGTACTTGGGTAGGTGAGATGTTTAAAATCGCCGACTAATAATTTTTTACCTTCTCTACCATTAGTTGACAGAATATAGCGGTTTAACACATCGTTTTTATCTATGGTAAAGCAAACACGATTGCCATCTACGTAGATCGCCCGTCGTTCACCGGACTCTGCACCCTCTCTGCCTTTCCCCGGGCACCCGGCCAGAAATAAAAGTAAAGGGAGAAAAAAGAGCGATTTCTTCATATCGGAAAGCTCCCGAGTACCTTTTCATATTTCTGCATTAATTCCAGCGCCGGTTCTTCTGGGTCATAATCGCGGTAAACATAGAGATCGCTATGCCCATCAAACCCATAGTGCTTTAACAACCAGTAATCGCTGACTAAGGATGCTTGCTGCTCCAGTCCGTAATCAAGTAGATTTTTTTCATTTAGACTGTATGTATAATCAGCAGCCCATGAGAACGCCCCGCGTGTTCGTACCCACATTCCATATTGGTGCTGCCAAACATGCATCATTTCATGCAAAAAAAGATGCTGGGCATTTGGCGTTGGCTGTTTTGTTGGCATCGAGAAATCATCTTCGTATTTTATGGTTCTAAACCACATTTCGCCGTCAGGCGTCATCGCCTGACCTGGGTTTTGAGTATCAAAAGGAAGGTAACTTTCCAGATGAATCCAAACTTGATGGTAAAGAATGCTGAAGCCAAAGAGCGAGTTTGCAAGATTTATCTCGCCAAGCCTTAACCTACGCAGTCCCCCTTCTTGGATCGGTTTCCAGTCAATAGAATTAGGGTAATACACTATCTTAATCCCTCAAGATATGTTGATTGAGTATTTATCGTACACCTAAAGTAAAGGAGTAATGGAAAAGTTGTTGAGAGGTCCTAAAAATTCAGAATAAAACGTATTCAGATGACGTATTGCCATACTGGTCCGGCTATAAGAGGGGGCGTAATTTTTTAATTTAATGTGCTATGTTTGCTGCAACATTCCATCCCCGCTTTTCCACACATTGCGTATGGTTTTTTTTGCCCAAAAATTGACACTTTCTTATTGCCTGACTGTTTTAGTTCATCCGTTATACTAGCGGCATATCCTGATGGGAGTGCTTATGAATCAAACTTATGGGCGGCTGGTGAGCCGGGCGGCTATCGCGGCGACCGTGATGGCTTCGCTGTTACTTTTGATCAAAATTTTTGCGTGGTGGTACACCGGGTCGGTGAGTATTCTGGCTGCACTGGTGGACTCTTTGGTCGATATTGCCGCGTCGTTAACCAATTTGCTGGTGGTGCGCTATTCCTTACAGCCAGCCGATGATGAACACACGTTCGGGCACGGGAAAGCAGAATCGCTGGCGGCGCTGGCGCAAAGTATGTTTATTTCTGGCTCGGCGCTGTTCTTATTTTTGACCGGCATTCAGCATCTTGTTCAACCGACGCCGATGAAAGATCCGGGCGTCGGGGTAATCGTCACCGTCATTGCGTTAATTTGTACTATCATACTGGTCACGTTTCAGCGTTGGGTCGTTAAGCGTACGCAAAGTCAGGCCGTTCGGGCAGATATGCTTCATTATCAGTCTGATGTTATGATGAACGGCGCTATTCTCGTCGCGCTTGGTCTGGCCTGGTACGGTTGGCATCGTGCGGATGCCTTGTTTGCGCTCGGGATTGGCATCTATATTCTATATAGCGCATTGCGTATGGGCTACGAGGCGGTGCAATCCTTGCTGGATCGCGCCTTGCCCGATGAAGAACGTCAGGAAATTATTGATATAGTGACGTCATGGCCAGGAGTCAGCGGCGCTCACGATCTTCGCACGCGGCAGTCAGGGCCGACCCGCTTTATTCAGATTCATTTGGAAATGGAAGATAATCTGCCGCTCGTTCAGGCGCATTTAGTGGCTGAACAGGTTGAGCAGGCGATTTTGCGGCGTTTCCCGGGATCGGATGTGATTATTCATCAGGATCCCTGTTCAGTCGTACCCAAGGAAGGCAAGATGTTTGAGCTTTCATAATTCGTTGTAAAAAAGTGAGCAGGGCCAGCATTTTGTGTATAAATTACCACCGTTTGGCCTGACCTGAATCAATTCAGCAGGAAGTGATTGTTATACTATCTGCATATTCGTTGGATCGTTTCGATATGCGGAATCGACTTCCGGCAGCAGATTTCATTTTGCATTCCAAAGTTCAGAGGTAGTCATGATTAAGAAAATCGGTGTGTTGACAAGCGGCGGTGATGCGCCGGGCATGAACGCAGCAATCCGTGGTGTTGTACGTGCAGCGTTGACGGAAGGACTGGAAGTCATGGGGATCCATGATGGCTACCTGGGTTTGTATGAAGACCGTATGGTTCAGCTCGACCGTTATAGCGTGTCCGACATGATCAACCGTGGCGGTACTTTCCTCGGTTCTGCTCGCTTCCCGGAATTCCGCGACGAAAACGTGCGCGCTGTGGCTATCGAAAACCTGAAGAAGCGTGGGATTGACGCCCTGGTTGTTATCGGTGGTGACGGTTCCTACTTGGGTGCAAAACGTCTGACTGAAATGGGTTTCCCGTGCATTGGCCTGCCGGGTACTATCGACAACGATATTAAAGGCACCGACTACACTATCGGCTACTTCACCGCACTGGGTACCGTGGTAGAAGCGATTGACCGTCTGCGTGACACCTCCTCTTCTCACCAGCGTATCTCCATCGTTGAAGTGATGGGGCGCTACTGTGGTGACCTGACTCTGGCGGCAGCAATTGCCGGTGGCTGCGAATTCGTCGTCGTTCCGGAAGTTGAATTCAGCCGTGACGATCTGGTCGCTGAAATCAAAGCTGGCATCGCCAAAGGTAAGAAACACGCGATTGTGGCGATCACCGAGCACATGTGTGACGTTGATGAACTGGCGCATTACATCGAGAAAGAAACCGGCCGTGAAACGCGCTCAACCGTACTGGGTCACATCCAGCGTGGTGGTTCCCCGGTGCCTTACGACCGTATTCTGGCATCCCGTATGGGGGCGTATGCCATTGATCTGCTGCTTGAAGGTCATGGCGGTCGCTGCGTCGGTATTCAGAACGAACAGTTGGTTCACCACGACATCATCGACGCTATCGAGAATATGAAGCGTCCGTTCAAAGGTGACTGGCTGGACTGCGCGAAAAAACTGTACTGATTGCAATTGCCGGATGGCGGCTTGCGCCTTATCCGGCCTACATGATGCAAATTGTAGGCCTGATAAGCGTAGCGCCATCAGGCAAACACCCGACTCCATATATTCCCCCGCGTTATAGCAAATCTTTTTTTATTCTTTAAAGTTTGGTTCGCTTTCTGGCACGCTCTGCTCATCACAACATTAAATAAGCGAGCTGGGCGATGAACAAATGGGGCGTAGGGTTAACATTATTGCTGGCATCGACCAGCGTTCTGGCAAAGGATATTCAGTTACTTAACGTATCGTACGATCCAACGCGTGAGCTGTACGAACAGTACAACAAAGCCTTCGCGGCGCACTGGAAACAGGAAACGGGCGATAACGTGGTGATCCGTCAGTCACATGGTGGCTCCGGTAAACAGGCAACCTCAGTCATCAACGGTATCGAAGCCGATGTGGTTACCCTGGCGTTGGCCTATGACGTGGACGCCATTGCTGAGCGTGGCCGTATCGATAAAAACTGGATTAAACGCCTGCCGGACAACTCTGCACCTTACACCTCTACCATCGTCTTCCTGGTACGCAAAGGCAATCCAAAGCAGATTCATGACTGGAACGATCTGGTTAAACCGGGTGTATCAGTCATTACGCCAAACCCGAAAAGCTCCGGCGGGGCGCGCTGGAACTATCTGGCGGCATGGGGTTATGCCCTGCACCACAATAACAACGATCAGGCCAAAGCTCAGGACTTCGTCAAAGCTCTGTTTAAAAACGTGGAAGTGCTGGACTCCGGCGCGCGCGGCTCTACCAATACCTTTGTTGAACGCGGAATTGGCGATGTGCTGATCGCATGGGAAAACGAAGCGCTGCTGGCGACGAATGAACTGGGTAAAGACAAGTTTGAGATCGTCACGCCAAGCGAATCCATTCTCGCAGAACCGACCGTGTCTATTGTCGACAAAGTGGTAGAAAAGAAAGACAGCAAAGTGGTGGCCGAAGCCTACCTGAAGTATCTCTATTCTCCGCAAGGTCAGGAAATTGCGGCGAAAAACTATTACCGCCCGCGTGATGCTGACGTGGCGAAGAAATACGAAAATGCCTTTCCGAAGCTGAAGTTGTTCACCATCGACGACGAGTTTGGTGGCTGGACCAAAGCGCAGAAAGAGCACTTCTCTAACGGCGGTACGTTTGACCAAATCAGTAAACGCTAACGCAGATGTGTTTGCAGGCCCGGTGGCATAACGCGACCGGGCTTTTTTATTTGTCATCATTTTACGTTACGCTTACCCTTCAATGGGATACAGGAAACGCGTAATGAAAAAAGCAGGCTATTTTTTACTGGTGGTGATGATTATCGCTGCCGCTGCGGGCATAGGTTACTGGAAACTCAACGGTAACCCGGATGCATTACGCCAGATTGTTCTTGAGCAATGCCTGCCGAACCAGCTGCAACGGCATAACCCTGCGCCGTGTGCGGAGGTGAAACCGGATGCCGGGTATGTGGTGTTCAAAGACCGTAACGGCCCTCTGCAATACTTATTGATGCCCACTTACCGCATTAACGGCACGGAAAGCCCGCTGCTGTTGCAATCAGGCACGCCGAATTTTTTCTGGCTCGCCTGGCAAGCGCGCGGTTTTATGAGCCAAAAATACGGTCAGGAAATTCCTGATAAAGCGGTATCACTCACGATCAACTCGCCGTCTGGCCGCACGCAAAACCATTTCCACATTCATATCTCTTGCCTGCGTCCTGACGTTAGAACGCAACTGGATGACAATATGGCGAAAATCAGCACCCGCTGGCTGCCTTTGCCGGGGGGATTACGTGGGCACGAGTATCTGGCGCGCCGCGTGACGGAAAACGAACTGGCACAGCGCAGCCCGTTTATGATGCTGGCGGAAGAGGTGCCGGATGCGCGTGATCATATGGGGCGCTATGCGCTGGCGATGGTGCGTCAGAGTGATGAGTCCTTTGTCCTGCTGGCGACCCAGCGCGATCTGCTGTCGCTGAATCTCGCCTCCGCCGAGGAAATTCAGGATCATCAGTGCCAGATCCTGCGGTAACCCACCTAATCTGGCGTTTACTCTCTGTGCCTGTCCCCGTATTCTTGTTGAAAAAAACAACAGGAGACAGGCATGTCGCTCTGGCTTACGCACCCTCTGTTTATCCCTTCACTGGTGGTTGGCATCACCATTCTGCTCTGGGCTACGTCGCTGTTACCGGAGTTCATTACGGCGCTGATATTCTTCTCTGTCGCAATGGTGGCGAAAATCGCCCCACCGGAGGTGATTTTTGGCGGCTTTGCTTCGTCGGCGTTCTGGCTGGTTTTCAGCGGTTTCGTGTTGGGCATCGCGATACGTAAAACGGGACTGGCGGACAGGGCGGCGCGGGCGTTGTCGTCCCGGCTGACCGATTCCTGGCCGTTAATGGTCGCAAGCGTAGTGCTGCTGAGCTATGCGCTGGCGTTTGTGATGCCGTCCAATATGGGGCGTATTGCGCTGCTGATGCCGATTGTCGCGGCGATGGCGAAACGCGCTGGCATTGTCGACGGTACCCGCGCCTGGTACGGTCTGGCGTTAGCCGTGGGTTTTGGGACGTTCCAGCTTTCCGCCACCATCCTACCTGCCAACGTACCGAATCTGGTGATGAGTGGCGCAACGGAAGGTTCTTACGGTATCCATCTGAATTATCTACCCTATTTAATGCTACATACGCCGGTCCTCGGCTGGCTAAAAGGCGCGCTGCTGGTTGGACTGATCTGCTGGCTGTTCCCCGGCAAGCCCCATGCCCCTATGGATGTGACGCCACCTGCGCCGATGAGTCGCGATGAAAAACGGCTGGCCTGGATGTTAGCGGTGGTGTTGCTGATGTGGGTCAGCGAAAGCTGGCACGGTATTGGTCCGGCCTGGACTGGGCTGGCGGCGGCAATCATTACGCTGTTGCCACGGGTAGGCTTTATTAACGGGGACGAGTTTTCCAGCGGGGTGAACATCCGCACCTGTATTTACGTGGCGGGGATCCTGGGGCTGGCGATCACCGTGACGCAAACCGGCATCGGTAGCGCGGTGGGGGAGGCGTTGCTACACGTGATGCCGCTGGACGCGGATAAACCCTTTACCAGCTTTCTGGCGTTAACCGGTATTACCACGGCGCTCAATTTTATTATGACCGCCAACGGCGTTCCGGCGCTGTATACCACGCTGGCACAGAGCTTTGCCGATGCGACCGGGTTTCCGCTGCTGTCGGTGATTATGATTCAGGTGCTGGGCTATTCCACTCCGTTGCTGCCGTATCAGGCATCGCCAATTGTGGTGGCGATGGCGCTAGGCAAAGTGCCTGCACGGGCAGGAATGCTGCTGTGCATTACGCTGGCTATGGCAACGTACCTGGTTCTGCTGCCGCTGGATTATCTGTGGTTTAGCGTACTGGGGAAGCTATAACGTCTTGTAATCGTAAAAATTTATGTATTGAGAAGGTGAATCGCATTCTGCATGTCGATACCGGGTAATATCGATGTGCATACTTGCGTGCTGGAAACTCAAGGATTGTCTCATGGACAGATTGACCCCTATACGCTGTTGGCCTGCCATTATCTCGATCGTGATTACCCTGACTATCTGGTTTGTTATCCCTTGCCCTCCTGACGTTACCCCCGAAGCGTGGCATCTGCTGGCGTTGTTTATTGGCACTATCGCGGCCATCATTGGCAAAGCCATGCCTATTGGCGCTATCGCGATTGTAGCGATTATGCTGGTGGCAATGACCGGCGTCACTCACCCTGGTAAACCGACTGCGGCGCTGAGTGATGCGCTGAGCGGTTTCTCTAACCAACTGATCTGGTTGATCGGTATCTCCATCATGCTGTCGCAAAGCCTGTTGAAAACGGGGCTGGGCGCGCGCATTGGCTATGGATTTATTGCCCTGTTTGGCAAACGGACGCTGGGTATTGCCTGGGCGTTAACCCTGGCGGAAACGCTGATAGCCCCTGTAACCCCAAGCAATACCGCGCGCGGTGGTGGGATTATTCACCCGGTCATGCGGGCGATTGCCGAAAGCCTCGGGTCTCAGCCAGGAGATAAGGAAAACGGTTCTACCGGCCGCTATCTGGCGCTGGTGAACTACAACATTAACCCGATCACCTCGGCGATGTTTATTACTGCGACCGCGCCTAACCCATTGATTGTCAGCTTTTTGACCAAAGGGACGGATGGGGTACTGAATATGACTTGGGGAATGTGGGCCATCGCTGCGCTTCTGCCTGCGGTCATCTCACTGATCGTGATGCCCATTATTATCTGGTGGCTCTACCCGCCGGCCATTACTCGCACGCCGAACGCGCCGCAGTTCGCCCGGCAAAAGCTCGATGCGCTTGGCCCGCTTGCGCTGGCAGAGAAAATCACCCTCGCGGTTTTCGTTTTGCTGCTCTGCCTGTGGGCGGGTGTTCCTGCGATGATTATGGGCAGTGCCTGGACCGTCAACCCTACCAGCGCGGCGTTAATCGGCTTATCAATTCTGTTAGTGACCGGGGTACTCAGCTGGGATGATATTCTCAAATGCCGTGGGGCATGGGATACGATAGTCTGGTTTGCTGCGCTGGTAATGATGGCGGACTTCCTGAGCAAACTGGGCCTGGTCGGCTGGCTGGCGACCAGCGTCGGAAGTGCCATCGATCATCTCGGCGTTCACTGGAGTATCGCCACACTGCTGCTGGTGCTGCTTTACGTCTATTCGCACTACTTTTTTGCCAGCACTACCGCGCATATTACGGCGATGTTCGCGGCGTTCTTCGCGGCGGGATTAGGTCTCGGTGCGCCTCCGGCGCTGCTTGGCCTGATGCTGGGATTCTCATCCTCGTTGATGATGTCGCTCACGCACTACGGCACAGGTACTGCGCCCATCATTTTTGGCTCGGGTTACGTTACGCTGGCTGAGTGGTGGAAAACAGGGCTGGTGATGAGTGTGGCCAACCTGACTATCTGGGGGGTAACGGGTGCCTTCTGGTGGCACTGGCTGGGATATTGGTAACGCGGAGATGACAAGGGGGGCAATGCCCCCCTTACAACAACTTAAGCCTGTTTAGCGGCTTCAGCTGCCTTAACGATCACGGCGAAGGCGTCGGCTTTCAGAGAAGCACCACCCACCAGCGCGCCGTCGATGTCCGGCTGCGCGAACAATTCTGCCGCGTTAGCTGCGTTTACGGAACCGCCGTACTGGATGATAACTTGTTCAGCGATTTTTGCGTCAGCTTTAGCAATATGGTCACGGATGAATTTGTGAACAGCCTGAGCCTGTGCCGGAGTTGCAGATTTGCCGGTACCGATAGCCCATACAGGTTCGTAAGCGATAACCACGCCTTCGAATGCTTCTGCGCCCTGAGTCTTCAGTACTGCGTCGATCTGACGTGCGCACACTTCTTCAGTTTTGCCCGCTTCGTTTTCTGCTTCGGTTTCACCGATGCACAGAACCGGCGTCAGACCCTGCTCTTTCAGCACGGCGAATTTTTTAGCGATCAGTTCGTCAGACTCTTTGTGGTAAGTACGACGCTCAGAGTGACCGATAATGATGTATTTCGCGCCGATATCTTTCAGCATTTCAGCGCTGGTTTCACCGGTGAATGCGCCAGACAGGTTCAGGTCAACGTTCTGCGCACCCAGGATGATGTGGCTACCGGCAGCAGCGTGGTTCGCCAGGTCGATATACATTTCCGGTGGAGCGATTGCTACTGCACAGCCAGCAACGCCAGCCAGTTCTTTACGCAGGTTAGCAACCAGTTCGTTTACCATGTGGCGGCTGCCGTTCAGTTTCCAGTTACCCATCACTAAAGGATGTCGCATTTCATTTCTCCACGCTTGTCAGCGAATTAAGGAAGATGGCCGCCCGTCAGGGCAGCATGGTCTGTGAAACAGTATAGAGATTGATCATCATGAAGGCTTTGCTTTTTGTCATTTATTCGACCCTTCGAGATTTTCAGATAGCGCCAGCTTAATCGGTTCAACAGCGAAGGTCAGCCCTTTTTCGCCGTTATCTGCCACGACATAGCGAATTGCACCCTCGGTTTCTGCGTAGTAATGCTTACTTTTGCCTGCGGTGAGCAATTTTTGCAGTTTTTTCTGACTTTGTTCTTTGGTCAATAAGGGGGCTACGGTGCGGATGACGGCACTCATGTACTCCAGCGCTTTGGCTTTGGCGGCCTTTTGTTCCGGCCCCTGGATCGGCAGCCAGGTTATCTGCATGCTTTTAATTTTCAACGTCCCGCGCTCAAGGGCTGATGACGCATACAGGTTTTCATTGATTTTACTGGCTGCTCGGGTGAGATTTGCCTTATCGCGGCTGCTGTCGATGGCGCGGAATTCATTTAATGCAAGCTTCGGATTCTGCGTATTAAAGTTTTCACGAAATTGGCTGATCGACAGATCAAACGTCGGCGCGCCCGCCAGCAGATAGGGGGCAGTGGTTGCCGTCGAGGGCGCTTCCGCCCGAGCCACAGGGCTTGCGGACAGGGCTGAAAACAATAATAAAAACAGAGTAAATCCTTGCTTCATCAATCGTACCTTTCATTATGACTGACCACGATTAAAACGATATACTCGTCGTCTTTCAAGTGGCAGGTGCGTTAGCTGCGTTCATTCACCCGAATCACTTACTTGAGTAAGCTCATCGGGACTCATTCACTTGCCGCCTTCCCACCACTCGAAATCCATAGAGCAAAACCGTCGGGCTTGTCAAAAGGGTAAGCTGTTCTTGAAGGTAATAATAAAGGAACTTACATGACCATACAGCAGTGGTTATTCTCAATTAAAGGGCGTATTGGACGCCGTGATTTCTGGATTTGGGTCGGCCTCTGGATTGTCGGTATGCTGGTTCTGTTCTCGCTGGCGAGTAAAAAACTTCTCGATATTCAGACAGCGGCTTTTTGCCTGGTGTGCTTGTTATGGCCGACAGCGGCGGTGACGGTAAAACGCCTGCATGATCGGGGACGCTCTGGCGCATGGGCGCTATTGATGATTCTGGCGTGGATGCTGCTGGCAGGAAATTGGACGATGTTACCCAGCGTCTTGCCGTGGGTCGTCGGACGCTTTGTCCCCACGTTGATTCTGGTCGGCATGCTGATTGACCTGGGCGCGTTTGTTGGCACCCAGGGCGAGAATAAGTTTGGTAAGGATACGCAGGACGTGAAGTACAAAGCGTGAATACAATGCCAGATGGCGAAAGTGTCACCCGTAGGCCGGATAAGGCGAAGCCACCATCCGGCAAAAGTGACTTCAGGCAAACACCCTTACCAGTAATGCTCAGCGGTCATATGGCCCGGTCGGCGACGCAGGTGTTTGGTCATCTGCCGGGTATCTTTCAGCAACTGCTGGGTATCGCGTACCATCTGTGGGTTCCCACAGAGCATCACATGGCTGGTGGCGGTATCCATCGGCAGACCGACTGCTTTTTCCAGCTCACCGCTTTCAATCAGTGCGGGAACGCGGCCAGTAAGCGAACCTGCAGCTGTTTCACGGCTGACGACGGTCTGAATACGTAATTTCCCTTCGTAACGCTTTTCCAGCGCCTGCATCAGCGGCAGGTAGCTTAAATCGGCGGCATAACGGGCAGCATGGACCAGCACCAGATTTTTAAAGCGATCGACATCTTTGCCCAGTTGCAGAATGGATAAGTACGGGCCGATCGCCGTGCCGGTTGCCAGCATCCACAGCGTATCGCAATCGGGGACTTCATCCAGCACAAAGAAACCCGCGGCTTCACTGACCACCTGTACGTCATCGCCAGGTTTTAGCGCGGCCAGACGTGGACTCAGCTTCCCGTCAGGCACTGTCACCAGATAAAACTCTAAATCGGGGTTGTCTGGTGCATTCACGTAGGAATAGGCGCGCTGGACGCGTTCGCCGTCGATCTCCAGACCAAGCTTAGTGAACTGACCCGCAGTGAAGGGGAGAACCGGCGCGCGCACGGTCAAACTAAACAGGGCGTCGGTCCAGTTCTGTACCTTAGTGACTTTGCCTGTTACCCAATCTGCCATGGTGTCCTCCTGTCTGCTTTGATTGCCTTATCTTCGTTCGTTGCACGAAAGATTTCCAGCCCCGAAGGACTGGAAGGCTCAATCAAACAAATTTGTTACAGGATATGCGCCTGCACATCAGGATCTTTGCGATCAAGGTAGTGGATGGATTGAATACGACGGATCGTGCGCGACTTGCCGCGGATCAGCAGCGTTTCGGTGGTGGCGATATTACCCTTACGGCTAATTCCATCCAACAGATCACCTTTGGTGATCCCGGTGGCGGAGAAGATAACGTTATCGCTACGTGCCATTTCGTCCAGACGCAGCGCTTTACCGGCTTCAATGCCCATCGCCTGGCAGCGGGCCAGTTCCTGTTCGCCGATACGGCGGTTTTCTTCGCTGTCGCCTTTGACGTCATGACGTGCCAGCAAACGACCCTGCATGTCGCCGTCCAGCGCGCGGATGACGGCGGCAGAAACGACACCTTCCGGTGCGCCGCCAATGCCGTACAGCACGTCAACTTCGCTGTCTGGCATACAGGTCAGAATGGAGGCTGCGACGTCGCCATCGGGAATGGCGAACACGCGAACGCCAAGCTTCGCCATCTCTGCGATCACCTCATCGTGGCGAGGTTTGGCCAGAATCGTCACGGTCAGATCGCCGAGCGGCTTGTTGAGTGCGGCGGCGACATTACGTAGGTTTGTTTCCAGCGGCAGGTTCAGGTCGATAGCCCCTTTGGCGCCAGGGCCGACAATCAACTTCTCCATGTACATATCTGGCGCGTTGAGGAAACAGCCTTTGTCACCAACTGCGAGGACCGCCAGCGCATTCGCCTGGCCCATTGCCGTCATGCGCGTACCTTCGATAGGGTCGACCGCAATGTCTACGGCATCGCCGTGACCGGTACCGACTTTCTCACCGATAAACAGCATCGGCGCTTCATCAATTTCACCTTCGCCAATCACGATGGTGCCGTCAATATTGACCTGGTTGAGCATAATACGCATGGCGTGCACCGCTGCGCCGTCGGCGGTATTTTTATCGCCGCGTCCCAGCCATTTATAGCCAGCCAGCGCTGCCGCTTCGGTTACGCGTGAAAATTCAATGGCAAGTTCTCGTCTCATTGCAAACTCGTAGCAGAAAGGAATGGCGCGAAGTGTAGCACAGGGGAGAGGGCGGGATTATTGATGTGTGTGCGGGATTGCCCCGCACGAAGATATTGCCGGATGGCGACGCTAACGCGTCTTATCCGGCCTACGTCAGATTCGTATCAGTAGGCCGTGCCATCCGGCAATGACGGGTTACTCTTCGTGGTCTTCCCACGCCAGGGCGCGTTTAACCGCTTTTTTCCAGCCGCTGTAACGGAAGTTACGTTCGGTGGTTTCGATGCCTGGGCGGAATTCACGCTCGATGACCGCTTTTTCCTGCAGTTCATCCAGGTTTTGCCAGAAGCCGACGGCCAGACCTGCCAGGTATGCGGCACCCAGTGCAGTCACTTCACGTACTTCCGGGCGCTCAACGCGGGTGCCAAGAATGTCGGACTGGAACTGCATCAGAAAGTTGTTGGCGACCGCGCCACCGTCGACACGCAGCGCGTGCAGACGAATACCGGAGTCGGCCTGCATTGCTTCCAGCACGTCACGGGTCTGATAAGCGATAGACTCAAGCGTTGCACGGATGATGTGGTTGGAGTTAACGCCACGGGTCAGGCCAAAGATGGCACCACGCGCATACGGGTCCCAGTATGGCGCACCCAGACCGGTGAATGCCGGAACGACGTACACACCGTTGGTGTCCTTCACTTTGGTGGCGAAGTATTCGGAGTCGAACGCATCGCTGATGAGTTTCATTTCATCACGCAGCCACTGAATGGATGCGCCGGCCATAAACACCGCGCCTTCCAGCGCATAGTTTACTTCCCCGGTCGGACCGCAGGCGATGGTGGTCAGCAGCCCGTTTTCAGACTTCACGGCTTTCTCGCCGGTATTCATCAGCATGAAGCAGCCGGTGCCGTAGGTGTTTTTCGCCATCCCTTCTTTCACGCACAGCTGACCGAACAGTGCGGCCTGCTGGTCACCCGCGATACCCGAGATAGGAATACGCGTGCCGCCTTTACCGCCAATGTTGGTCTGACCGTAGACTTCAGAAGAACGACGCACTTCCGGCAGCATGGCACGCGGGACGTCCAGCGCGTCCAGCATTTTGTCGTCCCAGTCCAGGGTATGGATGTTGAACAGCATGGTACGTGAGGCGTTGGTGTAATCCGTTACGTGTACGCGCCCCTGAGTCATTTTCCAGATAAGCCAGGTGTCCACGGTACCAAACAACAGTTCGCCGCGACGAGCGCGCTCACGCGAGCCCTCTACGTGGTCGAGGATCCACTTCACTTTGGTGCCAGAGAAGTACGGGTCAATGACCAGCCCGGTGTTGTTACGGACATAGTCTTCCATACCGTCGCGCTTAAGTTTCTCGCAAATATCCGCGGTACGACGACACTGCCAGACAATGGCGTTATAGATAGGTTTACCGGTTTCACGCTCCCAGACGATGGTGGTTTCGCGCTGGTTGGTAATCCCGATCGCGGCAATTTCGTCGGAACTGATATCGGCTTTCGCCAGCACTTCTACCAGCGTAGAGCTTTGAGTCGCCCAAATTTCCATCGGGTCGTGTTCTACCCAACCGGCTTTCGGGTAGATTTGCTCGAATTCGCGTTGTGAAACGCTAACAATATTTGCATCGTGGTCCATTACGACCGCGCGGGAGCTGGTAGTGCCCTGGTCGAGCGCAACGATATATTTTTTTTCAGTCATGATTTTTGTCCCGTAGTCACATTACTGCGAAGCTTTTTGTTGAGTGTTGGCCGCGACGTCTTTCTCTTCAATCGCGCAGACATCGCACGGCAAATGGCGACCAATCAGTTTGCGATATGCCCATGCGCCCAAAATCGCGCCGGTAATCGGGCCAAACACCGGTACCAGGAAGTAAGGAATATCGCGACCGCCCGTGAAGGCAATCTCACCCCATCCAGCCATCCAGGCGAAGAGTTTCGGTCCGAAGTCACGTGCCGGGTTCATTGCAAAACCGGTCAGTGGTCCCATAGAAGCACCAATAACTGCGATCAATAAACCGATCAGCAGCGGCGCCAGTGGACCACGTGGCACACCGTTACCATCGTCGGTCAGTGCCAAAATCAGCCCCATCAGAATAGCGGTAATGACCATTTCAACTGCGAAGGCCTGCACAAAATTGATATGCGGGTTTGGATATGTTGAGAATGTCCCTGCCAGATTGAGGCTTTCAGCGCTACCGCGCACGATATGGTTGGTTTGTTCGAAATCGATGAAAAGATTGTAATAAAGCCCGTAAACCAAAGCCGCTGCGCAAAAGGCGCCGGCAATTTGTGAAATGATAAAAGGTACGACTTTACGCTTATCAAAGCAGGCAAACAGCCAAAGTGCGATTGTGACCGCCGGATTCAGGTGTGCACCAGAAACGCCTGCCGTCAGATAGATAGCCATCGCTACCCCCAGACCCCAGATGATACTGATTTCCCACTGCCCAAAAGTCGCCCCAGCGACTTTGAGTGCAGCAACACAGCCCACACCGAAGAAAATCAACAACCCGGTACCGAGGAATTCAGCAATGCACTGGCCTTTCAAGGTTGATGTTTGACTCATAATCGGATCCTGAAGAGAGATTAATGTTTATTGTGTGCGAGAAGGTCACTGACATCCCCGGAGCCCGGTAGGCACACTGTTAATTTATCGTTAACGAGCAAAAACGAGAAATATCGAAATTAAAATGTGTGTGCTGCATCAACAAAATGAGCGTTTTCGCGCCATAACGAGGTATTTGTAATACATAACTAGTGTGAGCTGAATCATTTCATTAACCAATATGTTAACACTTTTGAGCTATAGGGTGTTTGTCGCCAGGACAAGGATTAAAAGTGTTGCAAACCGCAATCTACGCGGGATGCTGCTGGACAGGGATGGCGCGGCTTCATACAATCGGTGCTAAGTAGAGAACGCGCGTTTTTATTAAGGCGTCACCGTTATCGGGACGAGGATTTATATCCATCAACGCCTTGCAATTCAGGAGAGGTATGACGATGTCATTAGAAGTGTTTGAGAAACTGGAAGCAAAAGTACAGCAGGCGATTGATACCATCACGCTGTTGCAGATGGAAATCGAAGAGCTGAAAGAAAAAAACAACTCACTGTCGCAGGAAGTTCAGTCTGCACAGCAGCAGCGTGAAGAGCTGGAGCGAGAGAACAACAGCCTGAAAGAACAGCAGAGCGGCTGGCAGGATCGTCTGCATGCTCTCCTGGGGCGTATGGAAGAAGTCTAATTCTGATTTCTTGAGAAAGGCATCCATTATGGATGCCTTTTTACTATGTAGACTTTAGGATATCGTAATTCTCAAATTTCAAAGAATACGATATGACAAAAAGAAATGATATTATTGATAATTCGGATCGATTTATCACCAGAGATATTAGATACGGTCTTATCTATACAGAGAATATAGGATGGATTGATTTAGGTCATGCCAATCCGGCTGGAGCTGAAAAGCTCTGGTTTGAAATGACAAGGGCTCGTGGTGGTGATAGCGAATTTTATGAAGTAAATTATCATCAAAGTATGTCCAAAAGCATTCATGGCCTAAATATTAATACTGGCATATATCGTAGATTTATGGTGCGACGAGGATTGCAGGAACGAACTCTGCAAGGTGTTGCTTTATCGATATTCTTAAGTACGTCATATCGCTTTGAATCCTTACAGGATTTTTGGCCTTACGTTTATTTAACTGATAGTGGCTATAGTGCCGAAGATTTGGTATCGAATTTATTTGGTTTTTACCAAGCAGTAAATTACGCAGATTACACCTCTTATCTTCAGATATGCTCGAAAGAAAAGGTTTATCGGATATGGGACTTCTATGGTCCGGTTGGTGAATTTAAGAATAAAAGCGTCATTCCGTTACTGTTTCCCGATCCTTTAGATAAGGGGACGAAACATGAACCCTATTCAGGGGAGTTACCTTTATTTATGGATGTAATAAAACCTGTTGCAAATCCTGATTATGTTTGGGAACTCCGCATATGATGTCTCGTATATCAGGTATTATTATTGGTTTTATGATTTTCGGTAATGCTGCCAACTTACTGATTTAGTGTA